>JAWLFL010000148.1:0-9525 GCA_041685605.1 Cyclobacterium sp.
TCCCAAATCTAGATTTGGTGGTCTATACCTTTGGAAATGTAAGTGCCGTAAATAGGGAAAAAGCTGTTTTTGCCATCAAACCCAGTGGATTACCCTATAAGGACCTCAAACCGGAAGATATCGTCATTGTAGATTATGACAACCAGGTGGTAGAGGGTAAAATGAGGCCCTCCTCGGATACCAAAACCCATGCTTTTTTATATAAGCACTGGCAAAAGATCGGGGGCATTTGCCATACCCATTCTACCTATGCCGTATCCTGGGCGCAGTCCCAAATGGACATTCCGATTTTTGGTACCACCCATGCAGATCACAACACCAAAGACATTCCCTGTGCCCCGCCTATGTCGGATGAGTTGATCGCCGGGGATTACGAACACATGACCGGCCAACAAATATTGGATTGTTTTTTCGAAAAAAAACTGTCTTATGAAGAAGTGGAAATGATATTGATTGGTAATCATGGCCCCTTCACCTGGGGTAAAGATGCCCAAAAAGCGGTTTACAACAGCCGCGTTTTGGAAGAAATCGCTCGTATGGCCTACCTTACCCTCCAAATAAACCCCCATGCAAACCGGTTGAAAGCCTCCTTGATCCGGAAACATTACGAACGAAAACACGGTGCGGGTGCTTACTATGGGCAGAAAGGCAGCTAACACCCCAACTAAAAAACCTCCGGGACAATGCCCCGGAGGTTTGAACACTTAAAAAAACCACCAACCTTTAATTAAATTTAATCAGTTGCTCTTGCGAGCCACTGAATTTAATTTGTCTGCCAATAAATACATGACAGGTACTATTACTAACGTTAAAAAGGTCGCAAAGGTTAGGCCAAATATAACTGTCCAGGCCATGGGTCCCCAAAAATCTGCATTATCCCCGCCAATATAGAATTTAGGGTCAAAGGAGGATAGCAACCCATAAAAATCAATGTTCATCCCCAATGCTAAAGGTATCAACCCCAGCACGGTAGTGACGGCCGTTAACAACACCGGTCGTAACCTAATCTTCCCGCCCTGAATAATGCTGTCCAGCAAATCTTCTTTGGCCAAGAACTCACCTTCCGTAATGTTCAGTTCTTCTCTTCTCCTTTCCCTCACCAGGTTCGTATAGTCAATCAGTACAATGGCATTGTTTACCACGACCCCTGCCAGGGAAATAATGCCAATTCCGGTCATGATAATCACAAAATTCATATTGAAGGCTACCAATCCCAGAAAGACACCTATCGTACTGAATACCACTGAAGCCATGATGATAAATGGGGTAGTCACGGAATTGAATTGGGCTACAATGATCAGGAATATCAGGGATATGGAAATCAGCAAGGCTCTGGTAAGGAATTCTGCTGATTTGGCCTGCTCCTCCTGTTCCCCGGTAAAACTCACATCTATACCTTCCGGTATCTCAAAATCCTGCACCAACTGTTTGATAGCATTATTGATTTCAGTGGCATTGAACCCATCATTGACATTGGAAGACAAGGTAATCACCCTTTCCAGATCTTTTCTCTTTACCGAACCATAGGTGGAACTGTATTCCAGGCTGGCCACAGAGGAGATAGGGATTTCTTTTAGATTGCCAAATTTATCCCTAAAACTGATCTTTTTGTTCAAGAGTGCTCCTATATCGTATCGGAACTCTTTCGCCAGACGTAATTGGATGGGATAGTCGTCCTCACCTTCTTTGTATTTGGAAACTTCTAATCCAAATAAAGCCGTCCGCAATTCATTGGCAATGGTGGAGGTCGATAAACCAAACCTTCTCGCCTTTTCACGATCAATATCGATTATTAATTCCGGATTACCTAGTTCCAAATCCGACTTCAACTCTTCGATTCCCTGGATCCCGGACTCGTTAATATGCTCCCGCAATTGATTGACGAAAGTGATGAGCTGGTCAAAATTCTCACCGCTTACTTCGATATTGATCGGTTTCCCCACGGGAGGACCATTCCTTTGTTTATCTACCGTTACCAACACACCGGGATAGCCTTCGGCAAGATTCCGGATTTTTTCCATAACTTCATTGGTATTCACTCCTTCGCGAAACTGGTATTCTTCAAATCCAATGGTTATTTTCGCTTTATGAGGAGTAGTGGCCTGGCTTGGTCCTTCCAAGGGGTCACTCGTTCCCTCCCCTATTTGAGTAATGACGGATTCTATGATACTTTCATAAGGCTCCAGAAGCTCAAAAAGATCATCTTCCAACTGATGGACAAAATCATTAGTAGCCTCAATATCCGTACCGATAGGTTTTTCCATGTAAATACTTACCAGCGCGGGCTGGTTATCCGGAAAAAAGAGAATTTTAGGAGCCCTTATTCCAAGTAGTACCAGCGAGACAACCAACAAGAGTGCCGTCCCTCCAAAAAAGAAATAGGGCTTAAATCCTCTTAAGGCAAAGCGAAGCGTATTTTCGTACATGTTCTCCACCTTGACTAAAAAGACATTTTGAAACCAGCGAATGGCTTTTCGGAGGGCAAAAACATTGAAAATAGTCAATAGCGCACCCAGAAATAACAAATTACCCAATGCTACCCAAGCTATAACATAACATACGATGGCCAGAAACATGAGCACCGCGGCCACAATCATTGGTTTTTTGACCGGCTTCTTTTCATCCACATCCTGAACCTTCATGAACAAGGCCGTCAGTACCGGATTAATGACTAGCGCCACGAAAAGTGAAGAAGACAACACGATAATAAGGGTGATTGGAAGGTATTTCATAAACTCCCCGATAATATCGTCCCAAAATGCCAGTGGAAGAAAGGCAGCAAGTGTCGTAGCAGTAGAAGTGATAATCGGCCAGGCCACTTCTCCAACTCCCTCTTTAGCTGCCCTGACGGGGGACTTCCCTTCCTGCATTAAGCGATAAATATTTTCTACTACCACAATACCGTTATCCACCAGCATTCCCAATGCCAGGATCAAGGAAAACAATACCATCAGGTTCAGTGTCACTCCCAGCGAATTGAGCACTAAAAAGGATATGAACATGGATAATGGAATGGCAATTCCTACGAAGAGGGCATTCCGGAATCCCAGAAAAAACATCAATACCAATACCACCAAAATGACTCCGGAAATGATGCTATTTTCCAAATTGTCTACCTGTGAGCGAGTGGCCTTTGACTGATCATTGGTGATGGTTACTTCCAGATCTTCCGGAAACCGGTTGATTTTTACTTCATCTATCAGTTCTTTAATTTTATCCGAGGCATCCAGCAGGTTTTCCCCACTCCTTTTGACCACGTTGATGGTAACCACGGGGAGCTTATTACTTCTCGCATAACTTTCCCGCTCCTTATAGGTGTCGCTTACGGAAGCCACATCACGGAGGTACACGATGTTATTATTTTCGGTCTTGACGATAACGTTTTCCAATTGCATGGGATCCGTGAATTCCCCTGCGATGCGCAAGGTTCTGCGGTAATCTCCGCTCAGGATGTTACCACCGGAAATCGTTACATTCTCATCCGACACCGCGCTGGAAATATCAGAAAAGGTTACCCCATTGGATTCCATTTTATACAAATCGGCGTTGATCTGAATTTCCCGCTCAATGGTCCCGCTCAAATCTGCACTGGAAATTTCAGAGAGCTTCTCGATTTCATCTTCCAGATATTCACCGTATTGCTTCAGCTCCTGTTCCGTATAGTTGCCGGAGATATTAACATTCATAATCGGGAATTCAGACGTATTGATTTCCAACACGTCGGGATCCCGATCCAAATCCGTTGGCAATTCACTTTTTGCCTTATCTACCGCATCCTTCACGTCTTGAAGGGCTTTCGATATGTCCACGTTAGGATTAAATTCTACCACAATGGAGGAAAAATCCTGAATCGACGTCGAGCTCACGTCTTTCAAATCGTTGATCGATTTAATTTCCTTTTCAATAGGTCTGGTGATCAGGTTCTCCATATCCACCGGGGAATTGCCCGGATAGGCCGTGCCTACGTAGACCGTAGGAATAACGATTTCCGGAAAACTTTCTTTAGGCATGGTCCGGTACGCAAAAATGCCTAAAAATGTGATGATTAAAGTAAGGATCACCACGCTGGTCCGGTTATCCACCGAAAGCGAAGAAACGCCAAACTCCCTGATCACGCCTTTTTTTGAACTGTCTTCTGTAGCCATAAATGCTTACGATGCGATGTTTACATTAAAATTATCTCCAACTTCCCGGAAACCTTTATCCACCAGGTTTTCAGACCCTTCCAAACCTTCCAGGATTTCGGTTTTGCCTTCATAGGTCATCCCTCTTTCTACATATTTCTTTCTGGCTAATCCTCCCTCTACCACAAACACATAACTTCCTTTATTATCCTGTAAAATCAAATAAGTAGGAACAATCACCGCTTCGGAATTTTCATAATCTTTAATATTCAACACCGAAAGCATATTTGGTTTAACCAGGTCCATTCTGGGTAAAAATACCTCGACCTTAAAAGTACGATTGTCCGGATTAATGACACTTCCTATGGCTGTCACCTTGGTTTCCAAGGTTCTATCGATGGACGGAAAACGGATGCTCACCGAGTCACCTTGATCCAGTATCCCTATATACCGTTCGGAAATATCTCCCTCAATGAATAAGTCGTCCTCTCCTATCATGTTGACAATTGGGGTACCGGGTTGAACCAACTCGCCTACCCGGACCAGCAATTCCTCCACCGTTCCATCAAAGGGAGCTCTGACAGTACTTTTATCTTTCTGCAATTGCAGGGAAGCCAGGTTTTTTTCCAGGGTTTCCATTCGGCTCTTAGCCTCCAAATACTGAATTTCCGTTCCTATTTGCTGATTCCAAAGCCGTTCTTGCTTTTCGAAGATCGTTTTGGCCAAATCCAGCTGCGTCTGAATTTCAGCAAGGCTTCTTTCTACCGATTCGGAATCAATTATCGCAATTACCTGTCCTTTTCTAATAGACATTCCCTCACGGGTGACGATTTCCTCAATCCTTCCGGAAAGTTCGGAACTAATATTAACGTTCTTTTTGGATAGAACGGACCCGGTTACCTCCACGTAATGCTCAAAATCGCCTTTCTCCGGCTGGATGGTGGTGATAAGGACGGATTTACGTTGGTTTTTCCGAAATTCAGGATCCAATCGAGAGATTTCATCTTCCAATTCCTGAATAGAAACTTTCAATGCTGCCGCTTCTGATTTGTAAGACTCCAGCTGGTCTTTTTTATCGGCAAGCTCGTCTTTTTGTGCCGAGCAGGAAACGACCCCAACCAGTAGGGCAAGGCTTAAAAACTTGATGGTATGTTTCATAAATGTGTTGTATCCTTTTTTATTTTAAAATTCCCAATGCTTTTTCTAAATCCACTTTTGCGATAAAGGCATCATACAAGGCAGAAAAATAATTCGTTTCAGCCTCTTTGAGGGCAGAATCTGCCTCTACAACCTCGAGATTGGAACCAACTCCCTCCTGGTATTTAATTTTGGCCGTGTCATAAACCTCCAGGGCTAAATCCCGGTTTTCCCGCTGTACCTCCAGTGCTTTAAGGCTATTGATCAGGTTCTGCCGGGATTGAAATTTCTCTAACGCTATATTCTGAAGTAATGACTCCTTCTGCACTTCAAGTTGCCTGAGCTGTACCCTATTTTGCTGGATTTTATACCTTTTTGTAAATCCGTCGAAAATGGGAATCTGTAGTGTTACGCCCACAACGGACCCCGTAAACCATTCTCCGGACCACAAATTAGTCAGGTTGCCCCCAAAGGCATTTCGCTGAAAAGTATAGTTGGCATCCAGACGTGGCATGTATTGAATCTGATTATTTTTTAAGTCCAGCGTAGCAAGATCATAATTGGTATTGATCTGATCAATTTCCACTCTAGGCTGTCCATCCTCCATCAGCAACCTCTCCGCTTCCAAAAGGGATTCCAGGCCTGTGATCGTATCCACAAGAGTAATGTTTTGATCCTGAGGCATACCCATTTGGAATTTCAATAGCCGCCGGCTTACCAGCGTTGCTGTTTTCGCTTTGTCTAATTCCGTTTGGATGTTGTTGTTCTGCACCTGAATCCGACTAACATCGATTTTTTCTGCAAAACCCTCCTCATATAGAATTTCAGTTTCTTTGAGGAGAGTGTCAATTCGGCTCAAATTGGCTCTCACCAATTCCTCTCTTTCCTCGCTAACTAAAACTGAATAATACGCCTTTTTTACATTTTCAATTACCTCGAGTTCGGTAAACTTTCGGTCAACTTCTGTCAACTGCCGATAGGTTTTGGCTGCTTTTAATCCGATAAAATAAGAACCGTTGAAGATCATCTGGGAAACGGTCGCCGTCAAACCAGCCGTAAAATCCGGAGAAAATTTAACGCCAATAAACTCACCTTCCGCTGCCTCTGGGTCAAAAATTATCGCCGGAAAGGGAGAAATGGGTACGACCAGATTATTGGTCCCATTGAGGTTGGCATTAATTTGAGGCAGGCCCTCAGCAGTTCGCTCCCCTACCAAGCCCTTTGCAGCTTCTATTTCAAGTCTTGCATTCTTGGCCTCTGCATTATTTTCCAAGGCATAAGAGACACTTTCTTCCAAAGTAAGCGGTACACCTTGGGCGTTGGTTTCCATAAGATACCCGAACATCCAAACAAAAACGATTAAAACTACCTGTTTACTATTCATAAAATTAAGATTGCTGTGTTTGTAATTTTTTGTAATAGGTATTTCTTCCCTGATCGGTTAGTATTCCGTGAATAAAATGATCCAATGCCTGTAAATGAAAATCAAGCAAGCTGTATTTTTCCAAGGTCACGTTACCCGATATAAGGCTGGTAATTTGTTCCAATCGCATAAATGCCAGAATTTCTGAATTGATCTCCTTTCTGAAATCCCCTGATTGTTTTCCCTTTTCCAAAATCTGAACGATCCCTTTCCAAGCATGTTCCCGCTTAAAGCCCTCCAATTTTTCCCAACACCCGGGATAAAACCGCTGGATGTCGTGCAATAACAAAGGGTTCATCCGGGAAAAACGCTCTCTTAGGTACCGCGTCATGTGTAGCAAATGGTCGATCACTTCTCCGTCTCCTTCCATCATTTCGCAGAAATTGGACTCGTCCTCTTGCAATGCTGCATCAAAAGACGCATTGACCAAATCTTCTTTATTGGCAAACTCTTCGTATATGGTCTTTTTAGATACTCCTGCCTGCCTCGCGATTTCATCCATCGTGACGGCCCGGATTCCAAAAACCAGAAACTGTTCCAAGGTTATCTGAATTATTTTTTCTCTTGTTTCCAACTATTATTTTATAAACTTCCTGCCAAAAAACTCAGGAAACTATCAAAAGGTTCAAAGTTTCCGCAAACATAAGTTGTTTTTTTGAAAAAATTTCGACCAGGCCTTTCATTTCACTCATTTATCACGGGAGACATCAGAAAGATGGTTTTGATTCTCCGTTCAGGGAATGAAATAAAACCAAATAATATTTTTAAGTTGGAAAGTCCTTTTTGTAGGCACCGTCCAAATTCGTTCACTTTGAAGGGAAAAGTGTCCGATTTCGAATAAGCGGGCTTAAAATAGGCCTGGCTTTGTCCGGCTTAAAGTCGGTATATTATTCGAGCAATTTTGTACCTTTGCTGCTTCAAATTACCTATCGATTCCCTTATGACGATCATCTTTTTTCAAACCTCTGAAAAAACAGTCTATGCCCTGGAATGCAGCCAGGCATTGGACGAAGCTACTCTGGAAAAATTAACCTGGCTCCTTGGTGGCGCGAAGTATCTGGAACAGGACCGGATCTCCGAGCAATTTTTAGGTCCAAGAAAAGAAATGATCACCCCCTGGTCTACCAATGCCGTGGAAATCTGCCAAAACATGGGCATTCCGGTCGTTCATAGAATAGAGGCGTTTTACCCCTATAAAAAAGGGGATTTCATGGACCCCATGTTGCAAAGCCTCTATTCGCAGTTGGACCAGCAGCTTTTTTCCATTCAAAAACAGCCCCAGCCGATATTGTTAATTGAAGACATCGGAGGCTACAACGAAACGGAAGGATTGGCGCTAAACCCGGAAGAAATCACCTACCTGGAAGGGGTTAGTAACTCATTGGGAAGACCCCTGACCGATAGCGAGGTATTTGGATTTAGCCAGGTCAATTCAGAGCACTGCCGTCACAAAATTTTTAATGGCACCTTTGTGATTGACGGGGAAGAAAAACCCCTTTCGTTGTTCCAATTAATAAAGAAAACGGCTGCAACGAACCCTAATGGGATCGTTTCTGCCTATAAGGACAACGTAGCCTTTGTAAAAGGCCCCAAAGCACTGCAATTTGCTCCTCTCAGCCAGGACAAATCGGATTTTTTTGCCATCAGCGAAATTGATACCGTACTTTCTTTAAAAGCCGAAACACATAATTTTCCCACCACGGTGGAGCCTTTCAATGGGGCAGCCACCGGCTCTGGTGGTGAAATAAGAGACCGGATGGCAGGAGGTACGGCTTCCATTCCATTGGCTGGCACGGCGGTATACATGACTGCCTATCCCCGAACCGCCAACGACCGCTTCTGGGAAAAAGACCTGCCCGAAAAGAAATGGCTGTACCAGAGCCCCATGGATATTCTTATTAAAGCCTCCAATGGTGCCAGCGATTTTGGGAATAAATTTGGACAGCCACTTATCTGTGGCAGCCTCATGACCTTCGAGCACGAGGAACGGGGCAGCAAGTGGGGCTATGATAAAGTCATCATGTTGGCCGGAGGAGTGGGATTCACCAGGTCTCCCTATAGCCTAAAGCAAAAACCCGGTACCGGCAACAGCATCGTATTAATGGGAGGAGATAATTACCGCATCGGAATGGGGGGAAGTGCCGTATCCTCCGTCAACACGGGAGTTCTCACCAATGCGCTGGAACTAAATGCCGTACAGCGATCCAATCCGGAAATGCAAAAAAGAGTGGCCAATGTGATTCGCGCCCTGGCGGAAAGCGATGACAATCCCATTATTTCCATCCATGATCATGGTGCTGGCGGGCACCTCAACTGCCTATCAGAGCTGGTCGAGGACACCGGCGGAACCATCCGGATGGAAAAACTACCCATTGGAGACCCTACCCTTTCTGCCAAAGAGATCATCGGCAACGAGTCACAGGAAAGAATGGGACTGGTGCTGGAAAAGTCCAGATTGGAAACCATCAAAAAAATAGCAGCAAGAGAGCGCGCTCCTTTTTATGAAATCGGAGAAACGACCGGTGATTTTCATTTCCGGTTTGAGAATAGCCAAACCGGGGAGAAGCCCATCGACTGGAGCTTGCAGCACATGTTTGGATCTTCTCCCAAAACAGTGCTTGAGGACCGGCACGCCATCCAATCCTTTTCTGAACCGGATTACTCAATAGACCAGATACCTGAGTACTTGAATCAGGTATTGCAATTGGAGGCTGTAGCTTGTAAAGACTGGCTGACCAATAAAGTGGACCGTTCCGTTACCGGACGCGTAGCCAGACAACAAACCACCGGTCCCATCCAACTGCCCTTAAATAATGTAGCGGTGATGGCCATGGATTACAG
>JAWLFL010000149.1:0-9511 GCA_041685605.1 Cyclobacterium sp.
GAGAACAAACCATAGCTGGTATTCCAGGAAAGTGCATAGGAGAAACTGCTGTTTTCGCCCATGCCCAAGGCCAGGTCAATGTTGGATTCTTTTTTTGGCAGGGCCGTATCTTGTGCCTGCGCACAGGTGACTGCTAGAAAAAACGCAGTGAGGAGCAAATAGAATTTCATTAAATATTTCATAGCTTATTTATCAAAGTTTTTGTGTTGATCTTCTTTAAAAAAGATAAATGCAATGGCTAAAAAGCCAATTCCGGTTAATGCAGGTGGAATCATAAAATTCCCGATACCCATCACGATGAGTGCGATAGCAAGAAGGGTTAAGACAATGGCGACTAGTTTTTTCATGGTTTTTTATTTATCTATATTCAGGGTTGGGGTGGTCTTTACTTTTTCGATCATCCCAGGCGGTTCGTTGATTTCCGTATGCAGGGATGCCGGTGGTTTTGAGTAGCCGTGCCTGGTGCATGAGGTTCCAGGTCATAAAGGTGGTATTGCGGTTGGTAAAGTCGTTTTCAGGTCCGCCGGATCCCTTATCCAGGTACGAAGGCCCGGGCCCTGCCTCTCCGATCCATCCGGCATCTGCTTGTGGCGGAATGGAATAACCCAGATGTTGCAGGGCATATAATACCGACATGGCGCAATGCTTTACGCCGTCCTCGTTGCCGGTCACCAGGCAGCCCCCAACTTTCCCATAATAGGCATATTGGCCCCCTTGGTTCAATTCCCCGGAAAACCCATAGAGGCGTTCTACAGCTAAAGAGGCGATGGAGGATTTTTCTCCCAGCCAAATGGGCGTTCCCAATACCAATATATCGGCGTTCATGATCTTTTTCTGAATGGGTGGCCAATCATCTGCATCCCAACCTTTGGTGGTCATGTCGGGATAGACACCAAAAGCAATCCGGTGATCCACCGGCCGGATTATTTCTGTCCGAATCCCATTGGCTTCCATGATGGCCTGACTCATTCGAATCAACCCTTCGGTATGGGATTGCTCCGGAGATTTTTTTAAGGTGCAGTTGAGAAAAATGGCACTTAACCCCGAAAAATCATAGGGATTTTCCTGATTTAGTTGTTGTTGAAAGGTATTCAGTTTCATGATTGATTGATTCAAGTCATCATCCTGAAACTGAGAAAAAATTTAAAAGGGTGACCGTCAAAAAGGCAACGGTCTGTTCACTAAATTTCCATCAGCCAGGATAATTGTTCGTTATCTTAATTGCTGATAGAGTAGTCGGAAGGCCAGGTGTTTCCTGACAAAAAATTTTAATCTTCTTTTATTTTTTCAATAATCCGTTCTTTAGCCTCAGGAGGCAATAGGTCTCCGCTAGCTCCTTCCGTGTTGATCCATTTGGAAAGGGCTCGCTCAATCGTTTTACTTTGGTGCCGGTAAAGGTTGCAAACCACACACATCTTTACATGAATATACAGCCGGCACTTTTCTTTAAAAGTAAGGGGGAAGACGGATTTTTTTTCAATAAGACAAGTAGCTTCCTTACAGGAAAGAAGCATAATGTTCATGATTTTTTCTAAATTCATATTAGTTGGATCAGTTAGCGCCAAACCAATTTACTTCCAGGCATTTTTTCAGTAAAAGTTTGGCCCTGTGTAATACCTGCCAATAATTAGTCTTACTGATTTCCAGTTCCTGACAGATTTCCAGGGTTTCTTTATCAAAAATATATTTGGAGATCACGGCCAGCCGCCAGCGTGGAGGGAGATCTTCCATGCAAACGTTCATTACATCGTTAAAGGCAGGGTCATCCAATAAGTGCGTATCGTTAGACCAGGCCTCTTCCAAACCATTGGCTTTCCAGTTGCCATGGGCATTAAAAAGTGTTTCCGTAAACTGAAACGCCTGATCGTCCAAATGAAGGGTTTTTTTGGCGGCCTTCCGGTAGTGGTCGATGATTTTATGATTTAGGATTTTGAGAAGCCAGGTTTTGGGACTGCTTTTTTCCTGAAATCCCTCAAAGTTCTTTACAGCGGCTAGAAAGGCCTCTTGCACCAGGTCTTCAGCAACTTCCCGGTTACCGGTTTTATGATAGGCCCAACTGAAAAGGTAGTCTCCATGAGCTGTTACCCATTCACTGACGGTGGCCTGTTTGGATGCCTGTTGGGACTTGTTTTTCATAGAAAATCGAGTGTTGTATCGATTGAATAGTAAGCGTTTAAATAACAATAAAAATTCCCGCTAATCAATTTTTTTTACCATTTAATTTATTTTTCTCACCGAATAAAACTGAATGCAGCAAAATTTTCACGCGTATGAAATCTGGCGGAACAGCGAAATTAGTGGATCAAACGACGAGAAATGAAAAAAATGGGCAAAAAATCTGGCAGTTTCCGGACAATTGGCAGTACTTTCTTATTTTAGACAAACGATAACCAAAAAATGAAGTGGATGGACAGTAAAAAACGATACGCCGATCGGGTAGCCGTAATCACGGGCGCTGCCGATGGCATTGGCAAGGCAATCGCCCAACGCATGGCCGCTGAAGGAGCCAGCATTGCCCTGTGGGATATCAAGGAGGAGAAATTAAAAGCCCTGGAAAGCGAATGGAAGGCAAAAGGAATCCCGGTAGAGGCCAGGGTTGTGGATGTTTCTGACGAAAGGGCTGTGGAAAGGGCCTTTCGGGAAACAATTGAAGCCTTCGGCCGATTGGATATTTTGGTCAATTCTGCCGGTATCGTGGGTCCTACGCAAACAAAAATCACCGATTACCCCACCGCAGCCTTTGATGAAATTTATCAGGTAAACTTACGAGGTTCCTTTCTAACCAGTAAATACGCATTAACCTGGATGGAAAAGGGCGGAAAAGGCCGGATTCTGCTGATCGCTTCCATTGCCGGAAAAGAAGGGAACCCCAATATGGTCGGGTATTCGGCTACCAAAGCCGGGGTCATTGGTTTGGTGAAGGCGCTAGGTAAGGAATATGCCGCTACAGGTATTACCGTTAATGGCTTGGCTCCGGCCGTCATTCGTACGCCGATGAATGCCGACACGGCCCCGGAGCAATTGGAATACATGGCCTCCAAAATTCCGATGCAACGGCTGGGTACCGTGGAAGAAGTTGCCGCTATGGCTTGTTGGATCTGTTCGGACGAAGCCAGTTTTACCACTGGGTTTATTTATGATTTATCCGGAGGCAGGGCTACTTATTGACAGAAAGGGGTTGCAGAAAATTATTTAGGATGGTTTGGGATTCGTTTTGTTTTTCAAACATGCCCATGTGTCCGCAATTTTCCAGGATATTGAAATCCGTCACCGCCTGCTGGTGTTTCAGGCTGGCATCTAGTGGAACCGCCGGGTCTTTGTCCCCGCAGATCATTAATTTCGGACCGGAAAATTTCTTTAAGGTGTCCAGGTGTTCGTTTCGGTCTCGCATGGCCCGGGTATATCCGATCAGGCTTTCTTTCGGATGGAGCAGCCCCCTGGCAACCAGGTTTTCGATGGCTATCCCACAAGCTTCTCGGTTTTCTGCCGCAAACAGGGGAGGCACAAAGGAGCGAATAAATGGCGCTACCCCGTGCTTTTCCAGAAAGGCAACCGTCTGGTCTCTAGTTTCTTTTTTCGTGGGGGTATCGGCAAGGGCTGTGGAATGAAACAAGCCAATGGCGGATAGCGAAAGGTCCGGCAAAGCAGCCATTTCCAATACCAGGTAGCCTCCCAGCGAATGGCCTAGCAGGCAAGCGTTTGGAATTCCCTGGTTTACCAGCCATTGCCCCAGCGTTTGAGCTACGGATTGCAGGGTAAAGCCTTCTTCCGGCGCTTTACTTTCCCCAAAACCGGGTAGGTCCGGACACCAAACCTCACAGTTATCAGCCAGTGGTATGGCAAAATCGGTCCAAATCTCTTTGGTTTCACCAAAGCCAGGAAGCAGGACCAGGGGCAAGCCCTTTCCGGATTTCCAATAGGCGATATCAGGCATATTTCATCAATAAGTTTAGCAGTTTACGATCTAGTTTTTCTCCATGCCAATCTTCGTATGCTACATCTTCTCTGCCGGAGTTTAACACCCCAAAAGTACCCGAAAACTCCCAAAGGCCAAAACCTATCCCATGGGCATGCTGTATGTCCAGGATGTCTTCAAACCAGGATAAAAAAACATGGTGGGGCGTTTTATTATAGCAACCCAACTCGCCGCAGTGTACGCCGACACCCTGCTTGAGCAAGGAAATCCAGGGTGCATAATGTTTCTCCAAATCCTCCCGGCTGTAATATTTTTCGTTATGCATGCCGGGCCAAACCGGATCTTTCAGGCTTTCGGGATCTTTGTACACCCAGGAAGCCTTATGATGGGAGATGTGCATGGGGAAATAGCCGCGGCAACTCTGGTGCAGGTCCAGATCCGCCAGTTCGGGAACAGCCATGCCCCCACCGCCATTTCCATCAGCAATGACCAAGCGGTTTTTTTTGACGGATTTGATCGTATTTAAGGCTGCCTGAGCCACTTTCCGGTATTCTACTACCGGTACCGGCCCTCCGGGAGAGTGCTGGTCATTGGGGTTTTCTCTTTTGAAGGGCTCATTGACCAGGTCAAAACTTAGTTTTTTGGAAGAGATATTTTTATAGCGTTTTGCCCACATTTCCCAATGGGCGCAAAAAGCATCCAGTGCTTCTGCGTCTTCCCAGAGGTTGTAGGGTTCCTGAAAGCCCGCATTGATGCAGAAGCCCGGTGCTCGGTGAAGGTTCAGGCTGACATGCAAATTTTGCGCATGGCATTGGTCGATCAGCGTATCAATTTCTTCCAGCCTCCGTTCATCGAATTGCATCACCTCTTCGGGAGTGATGGGCTTGCTGCGGTCAAAATCCAGGTAGCTGGGATAGGAAATCGGAATGCGGACAAAATCAAAACCCCAGTCGGCCATCCATTTGAAATACTCGTCTTTACTTTTGCGTCCCTTATCCGGATCCGGATTAAAAAAATCCAGCAAATTAAAGCCCCGCCACCGGGGCAATTGGTTTTGAGTCTTAGTTGAAGCAGGGCTGCTTTGCGGCATGGATAACCCCAACCCTACAGTAAGCAGGCTGGACTTTTTGAGGAAATCTCTTCTGGAATTGAATTGGAACGACATGGGTATAACAGGTTATTTGGTTTGTATCTGGCATTGAATTACCGAAGGCCAAAATAAAAAATTAATGCCAAAAAACCAGTTCTCCTTTTTAGTAAATCCTTCGTGGATTTCCAGTTCGAAAAAAAAATTAACCCCATAAAACCAAGAATTTGCTGAGGGGTTATAACTCTGATGGAATCCCTCTATGTGAACGATGTAACTATGTGGTTAAATAAATACTGTAGATTCATCGAAGGGATGTCCAATCTTCCTGAATTTCCAGCACCCTCTCAGGGTGAGTTGGCAACTACATCCCAGGTGTCTGATTGGTTACGGAAATGATCCATTGGTAATGCCGGAAACCAAAGACAAACCCTAAAAAGACCGTTTCTTAAAATGCACCCGATTAGCCATTACAAATGGCTTGTTGGCGGGTCTTTTCTGTTTATTATTCCGAAAATAATTGGGTGAAGTAGCATACTTCACCGAGTACTGGTAAGTTATTGGGTTTGGAAAAACCTGGATTACGGAGTGTTAAATAAGAGTCATTTGCGAAAAAATCCCCCTGCACCCCCTTAAAAGGGGGAATTGGCCATTTCTCAGGATTGGCTTAGCGTTTTTACCGAAGCGTTTACTTTCACCTTTTCAATTAAAACATTTTGTTTACCCTCTCTGGGTGTTTGAAACTACATCCCAGGTGTCTGAATGGGTACGCAAACGAGGCATTTGTAATGCCGGAAAACAAAGAACAAGCCTAAAAAAATCGGTTTTTAAAATGCACAGGATTAGCCATTACAAATGACTTTTAGACGCGTCCTATCTGTTAACAAATCGGAAATAGCAGGGTGATTGGCATACTTCACCCTGTACTGAGCGATCATATGTTTCAACTTCGCCTTATGGCGTGAGCAGCGTCGGGCTTCGACAGGATCAGCCCAAAATGGATTTCCGAGATAATGCCTTTGGAAGGGAGGTGAAAATTTGAGATGATAGTAGGTCTTAATTGCAAACTAGGCCTTGAGGAGGTTCTTTAGGCTATTTGTAATCCTGTACGTTTAATTAATTCGATCAAAGGAGAATCCACCTTATCATAAAATCTTGCCTTTGCTATATGATAAGGTTCAATTTTTGAATTTACTTTTTTTGTCAGATTCCAAATTTTGCCACTAAGGTAATCATCTTCGGTTTCTGTTACGATCATTATGTCAATATCGCTATCTTCATTGGCTGTATTAGATAAATAACTACCAAACAAATAAGCTCTATCAACGGCTATGCCCTCCGAGCGTAGTAGGAAGACGTATTTCTTTAGAAGTTCTACAATTTCTCTTTTAGCCACCTTAATAACCCTTTAGTTTTTACCAAGTATTCGTTTACATTCAAAATATCAGGCACCACGGGGTTGTAATCCGGATAGCGACCCTGAAGCTGATATTTCATCAGAATCCCCAAGAATATTTCCGTCTCCTCATCAAATTTTAATTCTATTTTTTCTGATAGATAAATTAAGTTATGTGTCCTTGGGGCAAAATCCTTTGTTGTACTAACTACGTGTGCTTTTATGGCCTTCTCAACTACTAAATGACAGAAAAAAAGGCCATGCAAAATCCGCCTTTCTCGAATTAGCAATTCAGCAGTCAATAAATCATCCTCTGCCCCCTTAATCCAATAATCAATTTGATTCTTTAAATTTACCATAATCAGCTGCTTAAAATCATCGTCATATAATAGGGCAGTGGAAGATCCTAAACATGTTTCTTATTGCAATTTATATCAAATATGGTATTTTCTGCTTAAAAGAACGACTTTTTGCAGGCTTTAAAGTGGGTTTGCATAGTTATTTTGGTGCGTTATGGAAATCAGGTAGGGTAAGTTTGTCCCGATGACTCCCCAACTATCGGCTGGGGAGAATTTCTATATCCTGAGTTTAGTCAATCCTAAGCTGTCGGGTGACGGTGCCATTGCGGTGGTCCAGGTGGACGACATAGACTCCGGGCTGGAGGTGGCTGATGTCCAGCTCATAGCTGTTGTCCGCAGGAGGGTCTTCCACACAGATCCTTTCCGCCCCCGTCAGGTCAAACACCCGGATGCGCTGGGGAGGGCTGTCGATGCTGTACTCGTGGTATTCCCACAGTCCGTATCCACGGTATAGGTAAGGGTGGCCGCACCACTGACAGATGTACCTGCCGCCCGTAAGGTAGCGGTAGTACCCGTACCCGTTCTTCCTGTGGATGGAAAGAGGTAGGTAGGCGATACCGCCCAGGTCACCGTCTGCCCTGCCGGTACATTTTGAAGGGTGAAGTTGGTATTTGTGGTGCAGATGCGGTCGGGGCCGGTTACGTCAGATTTCATTTTAAACGACTCGATTAATGCCATGCAAGCATCAACTCTTCCAAATCCCATTTGATTATTCCAGCTTAAGTTGGGATCATGTCCTTGGCCAGGTGTGTAAATATACCCACCCACTTTTTGCGCCGATCTTCTTAAAATATCCGCAACTTCTAAGTAGTTGAAGTCATTGTCCATGGAAAGAATTAAGGAAATTATTCCGGAAACCTGAGACGTTGCTATTGATGTACCATTGAAAATAGTATAGTTGTCGGCTGGTATATTTTGGTTAGTGTTATAAGCAAGTGTGGGTACACTTGTAGCGGGTGCTACTATATCCAATCCGTTCCCGTAATTTGAAAAAGAAGACCGCTGGTCATTCCTATCAGTTCCTCCAACTGCAATTGTTTTAGGGTACGCAGCAGGATATTGAAGGTCATTTGTGTTGTCATTTCCGATTGCAGCTACCACTAAAGCCCCATTATTGGATCGGCCATACGAAGTAGCGTTGTCAATAGCTTCTTCAATTTCTGCATAATCTATATAAAAACCCCATGAACAATTAATAATTGATGCTCCATTTTGCCATACGAAATCTATAGCATCAGCCCATTTTTTTCTGATTGATGGGCTAGAAACATTGGAGTTCCAAATGGACATAAGGGGCGAATTTGGACTTGTCCCAGCTATTCCTATTGAATTATGGTTTGCCCCAATTATCCCTCCAACATTCATCCCATGTTGCAAGCAACAATATGCAGGAGATTGTCCCAAATCAGCATCATAGCTTATTGGACTAATATTTGTGAGATCGGGATGATTGGATTGTAGGCCCAAGTCAAGTATTGCTACGACTATATTGCTCGAACCCTTGGTAATACCCCAAGCTCCAGTAATATTTACATCGGCATTCGGTGTTCCTCCAGCCTGTCCGGTGTTCAAAAAATTCCATTGGGTAGAAAAGAGGGGATCTGACGGTGGTGGAGAAAGCTCTAGAATCTGAGGTTCTTCCATAATATCCGGAATAGCATATTGGAACGATTTGGTTTCATAAAATGTATTCGCCATTTGCAATGCATTCCCCAATGAACCAATATCACAGGATAATGTATACCACAAGGGCCTGAATGTGTGGTTGCCAACAATCTTCACCTTATTTGCTTTGGCAATTGAATCCAATATGGGGAAATCGTTGTTAGATTTTAGTTTCACTGTAAATAAATGTGAAATACCCAGCTCAATATTTGCAGCGGTTGTAAAAAACGGCATTACATAAAGATCTTTTGATATTTCTGTTATATCAACCGCAGATAAATCGGAAGAAACGACCGCATAAGAATATTGAACGTCCCGGTTAATAGGGTTTATTGCTCCGAAACTATTTTCATTTTCAAACTGTAATTTTTCTCTTGACGAATATCCCAATTGAGTAAGTCTGTTTTCCTCTACTTTCCCTTCAAATTTTAAATAATATTTTTCGGCATTTTCATTCAATGTAATTTTCTTATCTCCTGAATAAAAGAAGGTATCTTGGGAGAAAACAAAATTTGACAGGCAGTTTGCTAGAATTAAATAAAATAAAATTTTAATTTTCATAAATTTGAACGTTAATTTCATTTTGAGAAAAATCATTAGGAATAACTCCGAAACAATAAATAACACCTATACCTTGAAAGTCAGAAAGATTAATATTTATTTCATAAACAAGTTTCGTGTCATTTTCAAAATACAAACCCTGATTCCTTAAGTCGGGATATTGCATGGATTCAATCCTAGTAACCAAAAGGAAAGATTCACTAAAATCTATCTCAGGAAGCTCAACAGAGCAGGAAGCCAGCACATCAAAACCTTTTTTGTCTGTGATCCGGAGATATTGCTTATTCAAAAAATTCATTTCAAAATTCTCCCTCAAACAATTGCTTGAATACATCCAATACGTATCGACAGGTATTTCAATTTTAGGAGTTTCCTCTTCCCGATCAACACAGGAATGAAATAGAAAAACCATGCCTACCAAAACCATCCATCTACTTTTAAAAACTACTATTTTCCTCATCTTAATCAAATTTTAATTGCTACTCCATCCGGTTAAAAAAAGAAAGGATTAAAAACACTACTAAACA
>JAWLFL010000150.1:0-9511 GCA_041685605.1 Cyclobacterium sp.
CAATGCCAAATACCTGGAAATTGCCCAAACCCTGGAAGCGGCAGGTGCAAAAGCCCTGGTCATCTGTGCCAATACGCCGCATATGGTGTACGATTTCGTGCAACCGCAAGTAGGCATTCCAATATTGCACATCGCAGATGCCGTGGGGAAAGAGGCACAGGAAAAAAGGCTACAGACCCTGGGTCTCCTGGGTAACAGGCCCACCATGACCGGTGATTTCATTCCTTCTCGTTTAGCAACGAAATTTAGCATACAGACAGTCATCCCTGACGAACGCTACATCGCACAAAATCATTGGTATGTCTCCAATGAATTGACGCAGGGCATTTTCAGTGACGGGGCAAAAACGTTTTTTATGGAACAAATGGAGTTGTTACGGCAAAAAGGAGCGGAGGGTATTATTCTGGGATGCACAGAGCTCCCAATTCTTATGAATGAAACGAATTTTGATCTGCCAATGCTTGCTACCACAACGCTTCATGCAAGGATGGCTGCCGATTTCATTTTGGAATGATTTCAGTAAAATGGTTGGTAACCTTTATCAGGAAAAACGAAAAGGACGGGTACGCTGTTAACTTGACAGTTTAAATTGAAGGCCAAAGAAAAGTCTAGTGTATCATCCCCCTGTTACCTCCCGGATCACACGAAGCCAGTTTAAGCCAAGGATTTTTTTGATTCGCTTATCGCTATAACCAAGCCGCTGCATGGCCAGGGTGATCTGGGGAAAATCGCTGATATCCTGAATTTCCCGTGGCAACTCAGGACCGCCATCTAAATCGGAACCTATGGCAACGTGGTCTTCTCCCACTAAATTCACTCCATAGTCAATCACTTTCGCCAACTGATCTACATGCATCCAATAGGGGTCCGGAATCGTTCCCGTGAAATTCAGGGGAACCTCTTTCATCAGTTCCTGATCCACTTCTTCTATGGTTTTCAATTCAGCACCTTGAACGGAAGCGGGCGTGGTTTCTTTTGTATCTGTCTGCCATTCCCAGTATTTTGGGTTGTTAAACAGGCTGCCAAAGTGAATCCCTATTACGCCCCCTTTTGATGCCACTGCTTTCGCTGCTTCGTCGGTAATACAGCGCGGATGAGGCACGATGCTGTAGAAACCTCCATGACTGTAGATTACAGGATCTTTACTCGCCTCGGCCGTTTGCAGGATCGCCTCATTGGAAGCATGGGCAATATTAATGACCATTCCAAGACGATTCATTTCGGCGATGATGTTTTTCCCGAGCTCATTAATACCACCCCATCGTCTGACATCATTACAGGTATCTATAAACGCATTGGTGGTATTGTGGGCGGTTAGCTGCATGGACCTAAGGCCTAATCGATAAAGTGCTCTTAGTAGGTTGATATCTCCGTCCAGGTCAAACGGGCCTTCTAAATCCAGAAATGCCGCAATCTTTCCTTTCTTGGTGATGCGTTCGATATCCGAGGCGGTAAGGGCAAGTTCAATCACCGCATGGTTCTTTTCGATTTGGTCCAGCGCCAGGTTCACCACGCGAAAGGTGTTCTTTGTCTCGAATCTTCCGGGATAATAGTGTTCAGGTGTATACACAGAAAAAAACATGGCATCTACTCCACCTTCTTTAGCCCTTGGCAAATCGACGGTCCCATCGGTATAGCGCTGTCCAATATCGGTACCGAACAGCAGCTCGCGGGTCATGACGTGCGTATGCCCGTCCATCACCAAGGCCTGGTGATGTAAATCATTCATTGGCTTGGTGGGGGGATCTGCAGGAAGACTCATTCCGGTGGCAGAAGCAGCTTTTAAGGTTTCTATTGGGAACATGCTTCCTGCAATCGGAAGAAGTGTTAAGTTTTTTATAAGGTCTCGGCGTTTCATGAGATTATCAAATTATCAATTAGGAGTCAAAACCCCTTATATAGGGCCGACTCGGGGGCCGATCACCTTTATTAAATTGAGCACCCCGGGTGGATTGGTAGGTCATGTCCATGTAAGGCGTCTCGATGGTACATCCAATGGGCGTGAACCGACCATTTTCCCAGTTAGATTCCATGTAATGGTTTACAATTCCAGTTGAAAGAAGCAGTCGCTCAGCAGGGAATGGTTCCTTTTTGGTAACCATCATCTCGGTGATCCAGTGCGGTTGGGCGTTTGAGGCATGGTATTGATCGAAAGGGCCTGCCCAACCCAGCATAGAGATGATCGTCGGGTCTTTTTGCCCTTCGATTTCGCTGGCGTAGGTCCAACCCACACCCCGGCCAGAGAGTACAGCCGCTTTCGTTCCGTCGTTATACTCCACCAAACAAAGGTTTGCCTGGGCGTTCTGCTGAAAATGTCCAGGTGCTAGTTCGAATTTTTTCTCCACCGAATCAAGCAATTTGAGCGCCCAGGAATTCCGTTCGACCCATTTCCAGGTTTCAGGCCCTCTGATGGACTGTACTGACTTGACGCCTGTCTCTCCTCCCTTCCTGCGTTCTACAAAGGCTTGAAGTACGTCAATACAATGGAAAATACCCCCTTCGTCTGATGCTCCTCCAAGAACGATCGAATGTTTTATGGGTGTATCGATATCAAGCTCTATCTCAGGCTTACGGTAGTAGACGGGTATGGAGGAGCCGCCGGTTAAGGGGAAATCGAGCTCCCGGGATTTGTTAAACATCCACTTGGCTTCATCCCAATTGTAAGAGAGGTGCTTGTCATTAAAGACCGGAACGGACCGCTTACTCTGCTCGAAAACCTGCATCACCTGGCTGTAGATCAGCCAACGAGGCAAAAGCCAATGTCCTTTCAGGTCCTTTGGATAATCCCCATGTTCTCCCACAATGACTACACCATCCACGGCTAGTTCCTTCCCTCCCAGCATTACGGCCTCACCTACGGTTCGAAACACCGGAATGTCCTTGGCCTTTGCTACCTTCTGGCCCAGTACGCTTTGGTCATGTTGATGCAGAAAGATAGAAGCTACCTCAACTCGTGATGGTGTATGGGCACCCTGCCACCAATATCCGTCAATCAACTTGGTTACGATCCAGTCTGCATGGGATCTGGTAGCACCCCAATAGCTGGCCAAAACGGCGATGCGGGGCCGTCGTTGTGGAGACTGGGCAGCAGCATTAAACCCGATTCCAGTAAAAGTGGCCAAACCGGCTAAACTGCTTATCCCAAGCATTTCACGTCGAGTTAAGAACGTGTTGCTCGCTTTCTTTTCGGCAACGGTATTGAAACCGTGGTCCGTGGCTTTATCTTTCGTAGGTTTTTTAGCCATATTGTTTGATGTATTACTGGTAAGAAATTAGTGGGTAGTCCTTTCGCCTAATACAAAACTATACAAATATTTAGCAATCGATTCCTAGGCATGGGTCTTTTTACGGATTATTGGTTCGAGATTAGGGAAAAAATTGTTCGTTTAGGAGATCACCTGACGGATTCCAACATAGGCTTGACCGCAAAGGATTTGATGCCTGGTAGGTAGGACCGATAAACCAATTTTTTGAAACGCATTATCGGTACACATATAGTGCATCTGGAGCATTAAGATGAAGACCCTTGTTTATCCTACTTCCTTTTGGGTAAGTCAACCTTTGGTTCCTATCCAACCAAGATGGGTGTGTTTAAAATTGTCAGGTAATTTCAGCCCGTATCCAAAAATTCTATCCATCGCAGAATGGCCAAATAAAATGATACCTGCCAAGGTTAGCGCTGAAACGTTAAACATATATCCCAAAGCCAAAATGAGAATGGCAACCAATTTATGGTGAAATAAATTATAGAGCCAGGCACCTGTTCTGGTGTTGACCAAATAACCTACCATTGATAGGTCAGGTAACAGTAACAAGGCAGGATAAACCCACCAAGAATAGCCTAAATGATTAAATAAGATGATTGAAAGTAAAAACTGGCCCAATTCTTCCAGTTTCAGAAGCTTTTCAATGCTTTTAGTCATGACATCAAAATTTGGTTTTTAACTACCTAACGGCTGAAATTATACCATTCCAAGCTGAACGCTTCTCCTGCCAAAAAGGATCGAAAAAGCATTATTACTAACTCCATATACCAAGCTGAATGAGCTTGCAATCAGTTCATTATTTCCGGAGCGGCATACCTGCGATCCAGCTTTCCCGCAGGATAATGGAATAATAAACGATGCAAAAAAACCAGATATTAGCGAAAAAGCAAAAACGTTTGTTTTGGGCATTTGAAACGACTGGCTAGGAGTGTTGAATTCGGGCTCGGGTGTCTTCTTTCACTTGCAAGCATAAATTCGGTTTTTCCGGCGCCTCATTGTGAGCGGTCCAATTTCTGATATAGAAGTAGTCAACGAACCCGGCTTTCAAATCAATTAATCAGATCCAACCCATTTTGCCAGCTGGATCCTGTCTGACATCGATCAGCGCTTCAACCAACAATGCTTTTTCTTGCCACACTATCAGATCGCCCAATCGTTAGTCTATTTTTCCAGGATATAAAAATTTCTATCTCCGTCAGAAAAAAGAGGTGTAAAATTCAGGAGTGGAATACATGATAAAATAGAAAAGTGCAAAGCCAATAAAAGCCACTACCAAAGCCCAAACCCAGGCTTGAATTCCCTTTGGCGTTTCGGAGCCGGTTACATTAATATTAATTTCATTTTATCTATTTTGCAGGGTTTCAATTTTAACTAGCATTTTATCAATGCTGACAGGTACGTAAGATTGCAGCGTTTGACGTTACACAATTTTCAAAATAAGGCACATCTCTTACACATTTTGAAATTAAAACCGCCTTATACACGAACTGATTTTTCGGAAACCGAATGGAGCGTCAGGAAAAAACTTCAGTGCTATAGGGAAAAATCTATTATTGGCCGGGGTTACAGATTGGGTATCAAATAAGTGCTGGAAGGCCTTTATTTATTAATAGTTGTCCAAACAGGCCTTTCATGCTACTTACTTTTAAACAAATTTAAACTACTTCAACTCCTGCATCTTCCTGATTTGTTTAAGCATTATTTTTTTAGGTATGAAGGGGAGCAATGCAGTTGAAATTCTTAGAGAAATGGGCAAACCAGAGACACTATCCAGTTTCCCTTTCATCATGGCTTTATATCCATCCGCTGCTACCCTCCTTGGACTGGCCGTATTTTTAAATAAATCTGTACCTTCCAAACCCGATGTTTTAGCAAACTCTGTTTCGGTAGCTCCCGGCATCAAAGTGGTTACCGTAATATTTGTGTCGTGTAATTCTTCAGCCACGGCATTGCTAAGAAAGGTCACATACGATTTGGAGGCATAATATACAGCTTGCAATGGACCAGGCATAAAGGAAGCCGTTGAAGAAATGTTTAGGACCTTTCCACTATTCCTCTTGACCATTTCTGGCAGAAACAAATACATCAATTCTGTTAAAGCAATCATATTGAGATTGATCATTCCTATCTGGCGCTCCCAGGGCAGTTCGTGGAATTTACCTCTGAGCCCAAAACCCGCGTTATTGATCAGATAATCTACCTGAATGCTTTTGTTTTTTACCTCTTTAAAAAGTTCTTTGGCAGCATCCGGCGCTCCTAAGTCTTTGACAATTGGTAGCACCCGAACCTTATATTTTCCTTCAAGATCTTTTTGGAGCTCTTCCAATTTTTCCAGTCTTCTGGCCACAATGATTAAGTCGCCACCTTTTTCTGCGTGTATGTGGGCAAACTCTTTGCCTATGCCACTGCTTGCTCCTGTGATTAATGCTGTATTCTTCATAATCTTGTTTCAGTTTGTACCGTGCAAAAGTGATGAATATCCCTTAGCTCCCATCGCACGAAATGCAGGATGAATAACACAAAATGCAGAATCAATTCAGCTTGCGGTATGCTACAGGCGTATGTCCTACTTTTGATTTAAATAGACGGGTGAAATAATGTGGGTAGTTGAAACCCAATTGATAAGCGATCTCACTCACGGATTGCTCTGAGCCCACCAATAGGTTTTTAGCCAAGTCTATTACAAAATCATGGATATGGTCCTTGGGAGTCCTGCCGGTTTCTTTCTTGACCAGATCGCCAAAATAGTGGGGAGAAAGATGGACGAGTTCAGCAAAATACTGAATGCCCGGCAACCCTAAATCAAGGTTTTTTTCAGTGTTAAAGTAAATTTTAAGCTCTTTTTCAAATTGCGAAATGATATCCCGACTTTGACTTGCCCTGGTGTTAAACTGCCTCTCGTAATACCGCAGGCTATAATTTAAAAGCAGTTCGAGATTCGAAACAATTACACGCTGACTGTGATTGTCAATACGCTGTTGATATTCCTCATTGATATTGGCAACCGTAGCATTCATGGTTTTTTCTTCACCGGCCGACAAATGCAGTGCTTCAAACACCTCATAGTTAAAAAATGAGTATTCATTTATTTGTTTCCCTAGATGGGTATTTCGAATCAAATCGGGATGGAAGAACAACATCCAGCCACTTATTTCCCCAGGTTTAAATGGTTTGGTAAAGGTGTACACCTGGCCGGGTGCAGTAAATATCATCACCCCTTCATCAAAGTCGAACGTGTTTCTGCCATATTCCGAACCACAACTTTTATCCTTTAGCGACACCATGTAAAAGTCGAAAATCACCTTGGCATTAACCTGGTCATCCGTGACCTGGATTTTGGACACATCTACTAACGAAATAAGGGGGTGTTGCGGTTTTGGCAGACCCATTAACTGATGTAATTGGCTGATAGAAGCTGCTTTAATAAAGGACATTATTTTACCCGCTTTTAAAATCGATCACAAAGATCAGCAATATACCGTGCTTTGACTAACACAAAACGCAGAATGCCTGGCAGCCTTTTGGATTTCCTTTAATTCAACTCTGACCAAGGCACTAATATCCGATCGGTCTTTGGCATCATTTATCATTACCTTTTCCAGCCTTACTACATGCTCCCGCTGTAAGTTTCTCCTAAAAGTTCTCCGTAAAGCTCCTCAAGATCGTCATAGGGCTCGCCAGGAGTGCTCGTCCATTCCTTGAGATTTTTTGCGACAATTTTGAGGTTAGAAAGCCCATAGTTACTGGCTTTAATGGGATCGTCTCCTACGGATTCAGTCTGTGAACTTGGATCATATGCGTTGTAGCTACCGAAAAGATAGCGCGCATCGCCCTCCTTATCACGTATCCATTTATTGAGCGTAACTTTCTCCTCCGCTGCCGACTCCGCTTCACTGATTACCCGGTATCCCCAGTTAATGGCATATGTATCATACGGTCCGAGCATTCGCACCCAACGCACCCCTTTATCCCCAGGTTGTGCGACATAATTATACCGCGTATAGTCCATTATGGAAGCTGCCAATCCCCATTTTTGGGTAAATGTTGCCGAGCGTAACGAGTCGGTTGGATAGGAATAGCTCGCTTTCATATTATGCGGCAGACCAAGTGCGTGCCCCACTTCATGAGCGATGACCATTCTCATCATTTCGCCTATTTCTGCCTCGGGTGTATGCATTGTTCTCGCAAGCGGGTTAGCTGCTCCCGTTTCGAGTAGGTATCGATTTTCATAACTGTATAATTTTAATAAAAGAATTCATAATTACCTCCCCAAAGCGCTCCTCTATTTGAGGTGAAAGGGCTTCTTCGGTACCACAGAAACGGCAAAGAATAATACCAAAGAATACACTGAAAATAATTTTATTTTTCATGGTCAAAACAATTATTACGAAGGTGCTTTTAAATTAGACTGGAGCAGGAATTCTTCGTTAGTACAATACCCCCTGTAAATAAATACGCTGGGATACCTCCAGAAATGGCTGGACGTCATTTCCATTGGCATCCATTGTCCACAGATTGCCATCGTATTGATAGACTATGCGTGAGCCATCAGCATAATAGTGTGGGTAATTTGGCATAGATCTATTTGGATCTGGTCTAGGTAGTAGTAGATGAGGCTGGGATCCGTCAGTCAGCCCCATCCTGTAGATGCCTCCCCCTTGACCTGTGTTTCCCGTAAATATAATATCTTCTCCGTCAGGTGACACGTCTATCGTCCTGTATTGAGCTAAGGGTAAAGTCACAAAATCTCGTATGTTACCGGTCGTAGGATCAAGGAAGGATAACCTAACCTCCCTTGACCTGGTAATTCCATCGGCTCCTTTTTCGTAGAAATTTCTGTAAAACACCAATTCTCCCGTCACTGGGTGTACCGTAAACGTGGTCACTCCACCATTTTCTTTGTAAAAAGAAGTTAAAAACCGCTGCTCCCCCGTTTCCATATCGTATGCAGCTATTTCCTTGGGATTACTGCCCCCAGAACTTGGAGTCAGTCGCTCTGAATCCGGGTCGGGCCGCAAGAAGTAGAGCGTTTTACTATCCGGAGAGAACTCTGGCCAGGAGTCTTGAGCGTCCTCATCACCGATGGCGCCAAAAAAGCCGGGGACTAGAATGGTTTCAATTTCATCACAGCGTCGCAGGTATAAATTGAAGCCAAGGGGAGGGTTGTTGAAATCATCATCATAAGCGGTCCATGCAATCCACTCACCGTTTGGCGAAATGTTAATAAAATAGGCAGCGCCTCTGGTGGAAAAGGATTGTTCATTGGTCCCATCATAATTGATCACGTAAGCCGTCACGCCCCGCTGATAAAAAATCTTCGGCTGGTCAAAGCATCCTCTACTTATAGCGTTGTCATCAGCCGGAACGATAGTAAAGCTATACGAAGTTTGAGCAATAATCCGATTGGAATGATCTATCACCTCCACTCCAACTTGCTCTTCTCCTGCTGTTTTTCCAATACAACTGATGGATTTTTCGCCTATGGTTTGGTTGGAGCCATCCGGCCATTCAGCACGACCAGCTAATAGGGTCCACCGATAGCGAAGGCTTGCTAGATCCCCTTCATACCCGTTTAAAGTTGCACTGAAGTTTGCAGATTTATTCAATGGAAGTTTGTCATCGATCAACCCTGACGTTTCTATTGATACTTCTCCATCAACGGTATCATCAACTCCGTCTGTGGTATCGCATCCCCATAGACAAATAAAGAGGAATAATATAAAGTTGATACGAATTTGGTTCATAGAAATACGGATTTTTAGTTAAAACTTCTACTACCTCCACAACAGATTGAGTCCCAAAACAAACCTGGAGAGCGTCTCTTTTGCGGGTATTAATCGATCTATTTTCATGGTAACTCCTCCGATTACGCAGTAAAGATAGTATTAATTTATACTACACAATGTGAGCAAGTTAGGTTTAAATATAAAAAAAACACTTGTTTTTTCAATTAACTATTGTTGATTATGATTGATTCAAAAAGACCGACCGGTTTTCCAGAAATGGGAATAAAGAAATTTCCCGCCTACCAAAACAAAAAAATAAAGTCGCCAAAAACCATCGCAATCCTTAAAGAAAAAACCAAAGCCACCCCTCATAAAAAATCCCTGTAAATACTTAATTCACAGGGACTAACTAATTAATTCGTAGAGAGTGGGGGATTCGAACCCCCGGTACGCTGTTAGGCGTACGACAGTTTAGCAAACTGCTGGTTTAAGCCACTCACCCAACTCTCTATTTTGATG
>JAWLFL010000151.1:0-9417 GCA_041685605.1 Cyclobacterium sp.
TCCAGAGCGACAAAATGAATCAGGGTCAGTTGCTCAAAATCAAATTTTTCATCCAGTTGCTGGATATATTGCAACAGCAGTTCATCCAGATCCGACAGGTCAATAAACAACCCTATTTTTTTCATTTTTTTCATGATTTCTTTTCTTTTTCCAGTTTCTTCATAATCACATCCGATAACCTTTTCTCGTAAGACTTACGATCCAAATCCTTATCATATTGGCTGAGACGGGCATATTCCTGACTCAATCCCTTCTGTAACGAATAACACATGATCACCAATATCAGCAGAAACGGTAACCCCGTAGTGATCGCGGCGGTTTGAAGGGCCGTCAGCCCGCCCCCAATAAGCAATACCGCAGCCACCGTTCCTTCGGTCGTAGCCCAGAAAATTCGTTGGCCCACCGGAGCATCCAGTTTACCACCCGCCGTAATGGTGTCTATCACCAAGGACCCAGAATCAGAGGAGGTAACGAAAAAACTGGTCACCAGCAAAATGCCAATTACAGAACCAATCCCGCTAAACGGAAAATTTTCAAGAAAAACGAACATGGCGATGGAAACATCCCCCGTAATGGTTTCCGCTAAGATATGACTCCCTGAAAGCACTTGCTCCTGCATGTCCAGAAAAATCGCGGTGCCCCCCATGGCTGTAAGCCATAGGAAGGTCAAAATGGAAGGAACCAACAATACCCCAAAAATAAATTCCCGAATCGTCCGACCTCGGGAAACCCGGGCGATAAACATGCCTACGAAAGGAGACCAGGAAATCCACCAGGCCCAATAAAACACGGTCCAATCCCCTTGCCAGCCATTGTCCCGATAAGCTTCCGTCCAGGTAGATACTTCCAAAATACTTGCCAAATAGTTTCCCATATTCTGGACAAAGGAACGGAAAACAAACAGCGTAGGCCCCACGATCAAAACGAAAATCAATAAAATCGCTGCTATTCTGACGTTCCACTGGCTAAGAAATTTTACTCCTTTGTCGATACCCGAAACCACCGAAATAGTAGCAACCAAGGTAATTCCTGCAATCAGCAATACCTGTGTAGTAATGGTATTGGGAATATCGAAAAGGTAAAATAAGCCGCCACTTATCTGTTGAACGCCTAGTCCTAAAGAAGTAGCCAGGCCAAAAAGCGTGGCCAATACGGCCAAAACATCAATGAGATTGCCTATCCATCCGTTCATCCTGTCTCCCAACAAGGGGTAAAAAACGGAGCGAATGGTAAGGGGTAACTTTCGATTATAGGCAAAGAAGGCCAACGATAGGCCCACCACAGCATATATGGCCCATGCGTGGAAGCCCCAATGCAAAAAGGTGAGATTCATCGCCCATTTGGCCGATTCCAGCGAATAGGCTTCCCCATAGGGCGGAATGGCGTAATGATAAACCGGCTCGGCTACCCCCCAAAATAAAAGCCCAATACCCATACCGGCACTGAAAAGCATGGCAAACCAGGCTCCTGTAGAAAATTCCGGTTGGGCTTTCTTGCCTCCCAGACGAATGGACCCAAACTTGCTAAATCCGAGGTAGAAACAGAAGACGATAAAGGCATTCACCGCGATAATAAAAATCCAGCCCGTCTTATCCGTAATAAAGGTCTTACTGGAGGCAAAGATCAATTCCATGGGTTCTCCTACCCAAAGCGTGACCGTTATAAACAAGATGATCAAAGCTACCGAAGGCCAAAACACCGGCGCATGTATGTCGAAGTATTTATTTTTCATAAGATCTTTTATTTAGAAATAGTAACCAATATTTATGTTTAAACGTGTGTTCCAACCTGGATCAGAAGCGGTGGGATTTAGATCCGAAATGGGCTGCCTGTAATCGACTCCCCTTCCGGTACCCAGGGCATTTCCACCAAATGTGTTGGTCAGCCAGGGATGATTGTAGCCCATGGCCACATCAAAATAAGCATATACCTGACCCGCGCTCACCAGTGCCCCGAACACATTTTGCTGGGATTTTCGGTACGCAAAGGCTGGCCCTCTCTGTTCTGAAGTAAATTTTTCCATCAAGGTGTAATCATTATACAACTGAACGTTACTAACTGGCCCCCAATCCAGCGGAATATCATAGGCCAATCCAATTACATAAAGTGCCGCGCGATTGGCCACATCGTAGGTACCAAAGCCATAAGCACCCATTTGCACCACATCCAATACCTCCCCATCATCGTTTCTTACATCGTCATAAGTATAATAAATCGCCTCTGCTTTCAAATTCCAATTCCCCCAATTTGCCTCATGATGGACCGATGCTGCCAAATTCGATCCCTTATGACCGGTTTGCAGATTGTACAATTCATGGCGCTGCAGGGAAATCCCTAGTTCATGCCCCGACCAGGTTTTTATTGCACGGAGATTGACCTGGTGTCGCTCGATGTTGAAGTTGCCGGGAATGGGTACCACATCGTAAGAGTACCTGGCGGTAGAAAAGGCTCCAAAAGTGGCTTCATTGGTGCCTCTGGGCTCTGCCAATAAAAAATAGGCTCCATCCACTCGCCAGCCCTCTTTCTGGTGGGAAAGATGAATTCCCATCTGATAATCATCTTCCAAGCCCAGATAATAGGGGAGCTGAAACCACCAACTATGGGAAGCATAGGTTAACAGACCAAATGGAACTTGGGTCACCCCCATTTTCAGATTGGTTTTTTCATTAAAGCGGTAGCCTAGCCATCCGTATTTTAGAAAATGAGTATTAAAGGTCGGGTAAAACCGGTATTCAAATGAAAGCTGAATCCCTTCACTATAGGCATCCACATTGAGTCTCCAGGTGTCCCAGGTCCATTCATTTCTTAAAAACGTTCCTAAGGGAAAGGTTTCTCCTTCGTAATAAGTGTAAATATTGTTCAGGCGAAATGCCCCGCCTACTTTTAGCCAGGTGGTGTCCCGGTTCAAGTATTCCGTACGACTGCTCGCTGGCAATTCCAGGCTATTCTTGTTTGTACCACAATCCTGGCCAATATTCAGTACCCGATTGTGCACTCTTTTTTTTAAACTATCTTTTTTTGCTTCTGCTTTTAGGGAAATTCCAAAAAGTAAGCCCAAAAATAGCAAATAGTACATTCGTTCTTCGTTTGTTACAAGAAAGACAAAGCTATCAAAATTTGCTTAAGAATGAAATAGCTTAAAAATTATTGTTTATATGCTATTTTATTTATCAATTTAAAACGAATATACTATTTCGTCGGGGATTAAATCTTTTTCCGGAACTAGAAAATATGACTCCCCAATCCCGGGTTGGATTCATGTCCGATTTATTACCTTCTTTCCAGCCTCCCCCATGAACCAGAATCAAGGTGGGGGTATTTTCATGCTGGTCGTGCGGAAGGTAGCTATCAAAAATTAGCGAGAATGACTTCCATAAGCCTGATTTGTCTGTTTTTTTGCTAGTTAGGTAACATCCGGATTCGGAGGGTATCCAACCGGAATATTCAACGGAAAAAGAAGGAGAATTAGTGGCTACCACCTCCTTTTCGGATTAGCTTGTGAACAAATGCCATTTTCTTTGCGATTACGGGTGAAATGACAAAAGGATAACTGTCAGGAAGTCCCATACTTCTATTCAGACTGTTTAATGCCAGAGACAGGGGTATCCACTGATGGAGCAACTTTGAAAAATCAGCGCAAAGATAAGGATCCTCCGAAATAAAGGTGGAAGTACCGGCGGGATGCTGTTCTAGCTTTGGATTGATAGTCAATCCAAAGGAAAAGGCGGTTTCCAGCGTATCAACCAGGTGCAGGTAATGCGCCCATGTTTCCGCCCAATCTTCCCAGGGGTGGGAACTGGCATAAGAAGAAATGTAGTTTTGCTGCCAATTTGAGGGAGCTCCATTTTGATAATGTATTTTCAGGGCATTGGCGTAGGAAACACGCTCGTCTCCAAAAAGAGACCTGAATTCTTCCAGACTTTCCGATCCAGCGACCAGGACCTCCCAATAATAATGTCCTATTTCATGCCTGAAATGCCCCAATACAGTACGGTATACCTCATCCATTTGCTTTTTAGCCATGGCACGCTCCACATCGTCTGCTTCAGCGATGTTCATGGTGATGATACCGGAGGCATGACCGGTCAGGACGTTTTCCTGATTTTGACTTGCTTTGAAATCAAAGCCCAATCCGCTTCCAGTCGTTTCATTCCGCGGAAAAAACGGCAAGTCCCAGCGCAATAAGGCATAGATCAACCTGTGCTTGGCCGTTTCAATGGTTTGCCACCTTTTTTTGAAAGCAGGATTGGAAAGGTCTGGTATCACGCGGTTAAGGGTACAAGCTATACAAAATCGACCGGGATCGGAATGAGGAATCAACCAATTGCAGCCCTCTTGTTTTTGGTTTTGACAATAGCGGTAAGTGCTACCACTCGAATCAATTAATTCTCCCTCCTCTCCCCGATCGGGAAGGGCAAGCAGACCCAACTGAATGGGATCAAAACCCAGTAAGGTTTTACAATTACTGCAGCTTGTGTTCTCAAAGTAGGCCGGCTGCCGGCAATGCTGGCATTGGAAAAGTTTCATATTTCAAATTTGAAGAAATACCTGCAATTTTTGAACCACAAAAAGTTGATTTTTAAAAGGCGTTTTGTTAACCATTCGAAAGCTATCGAAATCCTAAGCTCATTAAAAACAAGGATAAGGCAGCACCTCCATTCAAATAAAAATCTTTCAACTTAGAAATAATATGAAGCTTTTCAAAGTAAGGAAAAGTTCCGGATTCGACTGGCTCAATTCACAACACATGTTTTTTTAGTCCAAAATGAGCCATTCATTGACGGAGAATTTTCTACCCATAATTCTTACCTCATCGCCAGGCCGAAAAACCGGGGTTTCGGTGTAGGCATCCCCTTGAGGTTTGGAAAGGAATTCGATTTGATTGTTTTCCAGATCAATTATCCAGCATTCCGGAACGCCATGTGCAGCATATAGCGGGGCTTTCACTTCTTTGTCAAAACGAATGGAAGTGCCGGACACTTCAATAAGGGCCAACACATCCACAGATCCTGGATGTGCGGTAGAATAATAATCCGACCTATATTTTAATAGGGAGATATCTGGCTCTGGCTCATTATTATTATCAAATCTAATTGGATTTTGAACTCTGACAATAGCTTCTTCATCAAAAAGTTGATTCATTACCTTAGCAAGGTAATCAACTATCGCTGCATGTCTGCTTCCTATCGGGCTCATCTGAAAAATTTCTCCGTGAATAAGTTCTACAGGCTCTTCTGCCTTTAAAATCCCTACTTCCGCCATTTTGTAATATTCGTCTACATTGATCAAGCGCTTCACTACTTCAGTTGCCATGGTATTCAACATTTAGTCTTATTAAAATTAGAAAATCAGCTGGCTAAAAACAAGAATTCTAAGTCGGGATATTCTGAAAATGACCAAAATGCCCCCCCCTCGACCTGAAAATTGGTTTTGACATCCTGTTTCAGTTTAGGTGAATGCCAACAGGTAAAATGAATTTTTCATTAAGGAGATTTTTTGAAGGTATTTTGGTTACATCAATACTTCAAACCCTGTAAATAATCAATTGATTTGGGTACCTGCTGGTAGTACACCGGGCTTTCATCTTCTATGTAGAAATGCTCAATGCCCGCTTCCTTCGCAGCTTTAAGGATGGCAGGAAGATCCAGTTGGCCCGTACCCAGCACCACGTCGTTTTCTTTCGGAGTGCCTCCGGACATGTTACCTTCTACCCCTTTTTTCAGATCTTTCAGATGCATCAATTTGAAGCGGTCGGGGTATTTATGGATCAGGGCGGCAGGGTCTACACCGGGAAAAAAGGTCCAAAGGATATCTATTTCATAGCTTACATATTCCGGGTCAGTCTGCACCATCATGTAGTCAAAGAGGGTCCCGTTTTCGTGGGGATAAAATTCATACCCATGGTTATGGTAGCAAAAGGTGAGGTCATGCTCTTCCTTTAAAATTTTTCCTGCTTTATTGAAATCAGCTATGGCCTTTTCGGTATCTGAAAGGTCAAAAGGTGCTTCGTGTGGTATCCAGGCCACACGGACAAATTTTGCACCCAGGGTTTTGGCGTTCTCCGCCACCTCTTGGGTCTTATTGACCAAGTCTGGATAACCGACCCCAAAAGAAGAGCAAAACATGTCCCGCTCATCCAGCAGTTGCCTTAATTCCGCAGCGGTTTTACCAAATAGGTTGGAAAATTCCATGTCTTTGATGCCCATGGCCTGCAAGGTATCCAGGGTGGCAGCCACGTCTTTGGAAAAACTATCCCGATAGGTATAGGAAACCATACCGGGCATTTCATCAAAAATTGGTCGATTGTCTTGGGCAAGGAGACTATCCATGCTGACCATCAGGAGGATAAAGAGGGGTATTAATAGTTTCATCTTTGGTTAGTCTGGTTTTATGTCATTGTTAATTCAATTTAGCTGAATTATGGTGATATTGCCAAATATATGGAGTAGATAAAGATTTTCTAACATTGCGATTGAGAAATGTTAATTAACAAATTGCCCAATTCTATATGATCCGCCTCCAAATCAAAAAGCTTAGAGGATTGAAACTGTCTGTCAACAATTTCCATTTTCCTTGCAAAGCTACAGAAGTAGCGTTTGGGGTAGGTTTTGGAGCTTGGTTCTGAAAACGGGTATATTCATCTATTTGCCAAAGTAATACATCCTCCATGTAGGTCAGTTTTCCCTCATTTAATTACAATGGGACAGAGGTTGCGAAAATCTTGTTTTTCGGCCTCATGTTTTACATGATTGCCCACAACTAATCAGAAACCTCCACTTTTACGAAAAGGTGAGCAGTTGAGGATATGTTGTTAATGGTCCTATTCACTTTCACCAAATAATCTCCCGGTTTCTCAAAATGGTGGCTGATCACCGAATACCCCACCTTTGCATGATTTTCTGTTTCAATATTTGATTTTACCCTCACCTTAGTACTCCCATCTTTAAAATCCCAAACATCATAACCCTCGGTTTCCCATCTGGTACGGACTTGAAAAAAAACTTTATCGCCAACCTTAATATCTTTGGTGGGATGGAAAGTAGCGTGAATGTCCGGTATCACCTCATCCCCTTTACGCGCATTTCCAAATACCTTCACTACCGCGAAATCATAATCATAATTGCCCTCACCATCTGAAACCTTCACAATTTCACTGTAAGTTCCCGGCTGATCATAACTCCTTTCGATATCCTTTCCTGTTTCCCTGGAACCATCAGACAAAGTCCATTCATAATTCTTAATCCCATTTTTCGTCCATGAATTGGCCGCAGTCAAAAGGGTTTTTTCTCCCACCCGGATAACTTTATGCGGCCGGGCAACGGCCAAAACCTTGGGATCAAATTGCCTGAGATAGGCCTGCCATAAAAAAGCATACCCCTCTTGAGTGCCCCATTCACCCGAAGGTTGTTTACTAAGAGCTTCAAAATGAAGATGGGTCCAACCCCCACTTCCACCTTCTTTTCCCAGCATTCCCAATTTCTGACCGGCAAGTACTTTTTGTCCCACCTGGAGTGCTGGGTCTATGGAATCAAAATGGCTATACCGGTAATACCAACCGCGAGCATCCCTCAAATACACCACATCGTACCTGGGTCTAATAGGATTGTCCGGTTCATCCGCCAAAACATCACCCCTTACGGATACAACTAACCCATCTGTGGCTGCAACTACCTCTACCATATCCTCTGCACCACCAAAATCCAAGCCGGAATGGTAATAAATTTTCCCATCATTCCGGGGTCTTCCCACCACTGGTTCATTACTGAATTGAGTAAAAGAAGCCATCCATTTTTGATTGACCGGATATACCAGGGACCCGGGCCATATAAAAGGAGAACCCACTGGCCACAGCCTTAACCGCACATCCTTTTTTAGCCCCCATCGGTCGGAACTAGAACTTTTCAAATAATCCAACGTCACCGGGCAATCGATCTGAACCTCTCCTGAGGTTACGGGCAGATGGTAATTTCCAGATAGGATAACCTGTTCCCGTCCATTTACCTTTACGGTAACCTTTACCTCCCTCACTGCGTCAAAAACTGAATCATAGGAAGGTTCAACCGCCAGCAGTTCCACTTCCGCTCTACTTCCATCATGAAGCTCCACCTGTATGATTTCTCCGAGATTCATGTCCACTGTCCGAAGCAGCGGTTGAATGGGCAAATCCTGCCGGGAAATTGCCCAACCTGGGATCAGGGAAATGATAATACAAAAAACACAAATATTTTTCATATGATTATAATTTGCTTTTAAATGGCCATATGTAATCCCTGCCTACCGGCAGGCAGCTCGCATGCTTATAATTATCCCTCCTTGGGTCGCTCGCGTCATGCTCGATTTTATGATAATAACTTCTTAGCGTTTTTCTTAAATTCTTAATAGCTAGTTTCAAGTGGACTTCTAAGGTTGCTGAATAGGCCAAGGGCTAAAACAACGCCAGTAAATAAACCTTTTTCGTTCAATTTATTCAGGTATGGAAAAGGGCTCCCTGTATACCCTGGAAAGTAAGGTATCCGCCTCGGAATCGTTGGCGAATTTTTCATAATCTCCCATAAATTTCAGTTCACGCTTCACCCGGTAGGAAATATTGGCCAGCAATGGCAAGGCGGTGGAATAAAAACCTTCCCGCATATCACACTGTAGCAGCTTATGATTCCCGGAACGGATTGCTTCAATGAAATTGGAGAACAGCGTGGCCTCCTGCGCAGAACTGCTGTCTTTTGAGCTGGCAAATGGTTGGGATTCCCCCTGATGGAAAGCCCGCCAGCTATTGCCTGCGATTTCGAGCCAACCGTCCGATCCGTAAAAGAGGTTACCCACTTCCTTGCCGTCGCTCCCTTCCTGGTTGGTATACCTGCCCCGGGCCTCATATTCAAGAAGGGTCCCATCTGTATATTTAAACAAGGCAGTCTGAATATTGGGGGTTTCCTGCATGGATTTGTCATGCCCGTAGGTTTCCACATCTCCATAAACCATGGTGCCGGGGGTGCAGTTGTCGGGCTGGCATTCATCCTGATTGAACCCGTATAATCCTCCCATGGAATAGATGGTTTCGGGATGTTCATGCTTCTGAAGTCCCCAACGCGCAATGTCCAGCTGGTGGGTACCTGTATTTCCCGAATCGCCGTTTCCCGTATCCCAGAACCAATGCCAATTATAGTGACTGCGCTTCTCATTGTAGGGGCGGTAGGGTGCCGGACCTAACCAAAGGTCGTAATGGAAATTGGCCGGGGGCTTGGAATTTTTTGCGGTGCCGTAGGAATTGCGTAATTTGTACGTAAGCGCACGGGCCATGTATAGCTTTCCGATACCTCCTTCATGAAGGAACTGCATGGCTTCCCTTACATTATTATAGGCCCTGTTGGTCAACCCCACCTGCACCGTCAACCCAGTCTTTTGGGCAGCTTCCACCATCTT
>JAWLFL010000152.1:0-9407 GCA_041685605.1 Cyclobacterium sp.
GAAAAAGAAAGCCTGGATACCAAGGACCTTTCCACCGATTTCTGTGCCATACCTGGTGGAAAAGGCGGTAAATACAAATGGCCTACGCTGCTGGAATTGCATACCAAATTGTTTGGGCAGGGTTTTGGAGATGCCCACGATGCCGCTTACGATGTGGACGCTACCGCCAACTGTTTTTTTGGACTGATTAAGGAAGGGGTGTTGCCTCCTGCAGAAGGTTTTACACTGGAAGAAGTACTGTATGAGGCTCCTGATCTGGACGAGGCCAACTTTGCCGCAGCCAAAGACGATGAAAAAACCGCGGCCAAAAAAGTATTAAAAGCAGCCGACGGGGCCGATATTTCCGACCTGGAAGGCATTCCTTTCAGCCACTTGCATGCGCACACGCAGTTTTCCATCTTACAGGCCACTTCCGAAATACCCGTGGCCATACAGCGGGCCAAACAACTCGGCATGCCGGCTCTGGCCATGACCGACCATGGCAACATGATGGGTGCTTTTCACTTTGTAAGGGAGGCCTTCAATCAGGGAATCACACCCATAATTGGTTGTGAATTTAACCTCTGCCGAGATCGGAAAAATAAGACCAACAAAGACGATGGATTCCAAACGGTGCTGTTGGCCAAAAACAAAAAAGGCTATCATAATCTGGCCAAACTCTCTTCCTATGCAAATATTGAAGGGTTTTATTATTTGCCCCGAATCGACCGGGAACTGCTCGTCGAATACAAGGAAGACATCATTGCTACCACCGGGGGACTGTGGGGAGAAATTCCGTATCTCATCCTTAACGTAGGAGAAACCCAGGCAGAGGAGGCATTTGTCTGGTGGCTGGACCAATTTGGCGATGATTTTTACATCGAGCTAAACCGCCATGGCATACCCGAAGAAGAAAAGGTCAATGAGGTCTTATTGCAATGGTCAGCTAAGTACCATGTTCCCTATTTTGCAGCGAATAATAGCTACTACAATACCAAAACAGACGCAAAAGCGCACGATATTTTACTTTGTGTAAAGGATGGCGAATTGGTCGCAAAACCCAAAAAATACGTTGGTAAAAGGGGGCGGGAATACCGTTATGGCTTTCCGAATGAAGAGTTTTACCTCAAAAGTCCGGAGGAGATGAAAAAACTCTTTGCTGACCTTCCGGAAGCCATTGCCTGTACCAATGAAATTGTAAATAAGATAGAACCCTTCAAATTAGCTCGGGAGGTATTGCTGCCTAAATTTGACATTCCTGAAGAATTTATAGATCCCCAAGATGAGGTGGATGGCGGAAACCGGGGTGAAAATGCTTACCTAAGGCATCTTAGTTACGAAGGAGCCAAAACGCGATACGAAACCCTCACCGATGAAATCAAAGAACGGCTTGATTTTGAATTGGAAACCATAGAACGGACAGGGTACCCCGGTTATTTTTTGATCGTTCAGGACTTTACCAGGGCCGCCAGGGATATGGGTGTCTCGGTAGGCCCGGGCCGGGGCTCGGCGGCTGGATCGGCAGTGGCTTTTTGTGTGGGCATTACCAATGTAGACCCCATCGCCTATGATCTCCTGTTCGAGCGTTTTCTGAATCCGGACCGGGTTTCCCTCCCGGATATTGATATTGACTTTGATGATGAAGGGCGTCAGCGGGTGATCGATTACGTAATCGAAAAATACGGTGCCAACCAGGTGGCACAAATCATTACCTACGGTACCATGGCTGCCAAATCGGCTATCAGGGATACGGCGAGGGTGTTGGACCTCCCGCTATCGGAGGCAGACAGGCTTGCCAAATTGGTGCCTGACATCAAATTAAAAAGCCTGTTTGAGCTTGCCAATGACCGGCCCCGCCTTTCTGCCAAACTTAAAAACAATAACGAGAACCTGGACAAAGCCCTGGAACTGATCCGTATCTCCAAGGGCAATGACGACAGTGCCAAAACGGTAAATCAGGCAAAGGTGCTGGAAGGATCCGTCCGAAACACCGGCATTCATGCCTGTGGAGTCATCATCACGCCCGATGACATTACGAACTTTGTACCGGTCGCATTGGCCAAAGATTCGGACATGGTCTGTACACAGTTTGACAACTCGGTTGTAGAAAATGCTGGCTTGCTGAAAATGGATTTTTTGGGATTAAAAACCCTAACCCTCATTAAAGATGCGGTTCGGATCATACAAGAGCGGCATGGCATTCAACTGGATCCTGAAAATTTCCCCATAGACGATCAGAAGACCTACGAACTGTTTCAAAGAGGGGAGACCGTTGGCATTTTTCAATACGAATCTGCTGGCATGCAAAAATACATGAGGGAGCTTAAACCCACTGTTTTTGCCGACTTGATTGCCATGAACGCCTTATACCGTCCGGGCCCACTGGAATACATCCCCAGCTTTATCAAAAGAAAACATGGGACGGAAGCCATCTCCTATGACTTGGAGGATATGAAAGAATTCCTGGAAGAAACCTACGGAATTACAGTCTATCAGGAGCAGGTGATGTTACTCTCCCAAAAATTGGCAGGCTTCACAAAGGGCGAAGCGGACGTTCTTCGGAAGGCCATGGGAAAAAAACAAAAGGATGTACTTGACAAGATGAAGCCCAAATTCATCGATCAGGCTGTTTCCAAAGGGCACGATTCCAAAAAGCTTGAAAAAATATGGAAAGATTGGGAAGCCTTTGCTTCCTATGCCTTTAACAAGTCGCACTCTACCTGTTATGCCTGGATAGCTTACCAAACGGCCTACCTGAAGGCCCACTATCCCGCCGAATACATGGCTTCGGTACTGAGTAACAACATGAATGATATCACTCAGGTAACCTTCTTTATGGAAGAGTGCAAGCGCATGGGCATACAGGTATTGGGGCCGGATGTAAACGAATCCAAAAGTGACTTTACGGTAAATATGGAAGGGCAGGTACGCTTCGGCATGGCCGCTATCAAAGGAACCGGAAATGCAGCAGTGCAGGCCATCATCGAAGAACGGGAAGCCTCGGGGCTGTACAAAAATATATTTGATTTTACCAAACGGGTCAACCTTCGGGCGGTAAATAAAAAAACCATGGAAGTGCTGGCCATGGCCGGTGGCTATGACTGCTTCAGCGAATTTCACCGCAGGCAGTATCTGGAGGCTGCCGATGGAGAAAGTAGCCTGTTGGAAAAGGCCGTTAAATACGCCCAAAAGGTCATCCAGGAAGAGGAAAGTTCTCAGGTATCGTTGTTTGGTGGAGGAAATGGAACCGATATTCCACTCCCCACCATTCCACCACTGGAGCCCTTTAGCCAGTTGCAGCAGCTCAATATTGAAAAAGAAGTTGTGGGGCTGTACATTTCGGGGCATCCGTTGGATCAGTTCAAGGTAGAAATAGAAGCTTTTACCAATACCAGTTTACCGGAATTAACGGATCTTTACCAAGTAAAAAACAAAGGCGAAATAAAACTGGCAGGGGCTGTCACTTCCTTTGCTCATCGTACTACCAAGAACGGAAAACCATTTGGAACACTCAGCCTGGAGGATTATCAGGGGGCACACACTTTTTTCCTTTTTGGAGAAGATTACGTGAAATTTAAACAGTATTTCATGACCGGATGGTTTTTATACCTTTCCGGCAGTGTACACCCTAATAAATACAAACCCGGAGAATTTGAGTTTAAGATCAATCAGATGGTCTTATTAAATGAAATCCGTGGCCGCATGATCAAAGGAGTCCGGGTGCATATTGACCTCGATGACCTCAGCCTGAACTTGATGGAAAAACTCGAAGAGATCAGCAAAAAGTACCAGGGGGAGGCAAAACTCTACATCAATATCATTGACAATAAAGAAAATATAACGCTCGACCTGATGTCCTCCCGGTACAAGATTGACCCATCTAATGATTTAATCCAGGCATTGGAAAAGCTTCCGGAGGTGGCCTATAAAATCATTTAAGTGGGGTCGAAGGAAAATATGGACATCTGATGGAACTAATCGGTTGATAATCGGATTAAGATATATATTTTCAAAATTTTAATTACAATAAGATGGCAAAAACAATTGAAGTTACAGATACCAACTTTGAAGAAATCATCAATTCAGAGCATCCGGTTTTGGTAGACTTCTGGGCAGAATGGTGTGGACCGTGTAAAATGATTGGACCGATAGTGGAAGAACTGGCAGGAGATTACGAAGGAAAGGCCACTATTGCTAAAATGGATGTAGACTCCAATCCAGGTGTACCTTCGCAATTTGGCATCAGAAGCATCCCAACACTGCTTATATTTAAAGCAGGTAAAGTAGTAGATAAAGTTATCGGTGCCGTTCCTAAATCGGTACTCGCAGATAAATTAGAAGCACAGATTTAATTTTCTTACATCATACGTAGAATGAAGAAGGTCCTTTTCTCGAAAAAGGACCTTTTTTTATTGGTATCTTTACCGTTCATTCAGGATAGCAATTTCTTTTCCAATTGGTCGACATCGAGATCGGCAAAAACAGGTAACCGGAGCAACCTATTCTGGTATTTTTCCGCTTCTACCAAGGGCTTCCCCTGGTACCTATCCCTAAAATAGGGACTCAGATGCAGGCAGCGGTAATGAAACACCGAAAGGACCTCTTTGGATTTTAAATACGCAATCAAGTCATCCCGATCCCGACGCTGATCCATCAACAGGTAAAAAGTATTGAAATTTTGCCTGGCAAAGGTGGGGATCTCAGGCAATTGGCCGGAAAGAGAAGGTAATACTTCCTTAAGATGGGTTTGATACCAATGCCATACCGCTGCTCTTTTTTTCTGAATGACAGCCAGGTTTTTCAACTGTGCCCAAAGCCAGGCGGCAGCGATTTCAGAGGGAGCGAAAGCAGAGCCTAATCCTACCCACTCGTAGGAAGCGCAATTTCCTTTGTCAAAATCAGAACGATTGGTCCCCCGGTTCCAAACCCAATCCGCCTCCTGGAAAAACGAGGGGTTATTGACCACTAACAAACCTCCTTCTCCGCAACTGATATTTTTCGTTTCATGAAAAGAAAAGGTCGCAAAATCCCCCATACTACCCAGTGGACGGACATCACCCTCCTTTGACAGGTAATACCCATCCAACGCCGCCGCCGCATCTTCAATCAAAAACAAATCATACTTTTTACACAAATCTAGAATCGGAGTCATATTACATGCTACCCCACCATAGTGAACGAGTACGATTGCCCGGGTTCGGCTGCTTATCAGCGTTTCGATTTTGGTCTCATCAATGCCCGGATAATCGGGTCGGCTATCGGCAAATACCAGCCGGCATCCACGGAGTGCGAAGGCGTTGGCGGTACTTACGTAAGCATAGCTTGGCAGAATCACCTCATCCTTCGGCCCAAGGTTCAACAGCAAGGCTGCCATTTCGAGTGCCTGCGTACAGGAATGGGTTAGAAAGGTTTTCCTGAATCCAAACCTGCGCTCAAAAAATTGTTGACATTTATGCGTGTATTTCCCATTCGAGGATAACCTGCCTTGCGCCAGTGCATCCTGGACGTATACCCATTCGTTACCGGTTACATAGGGCTGATTAAACGGGATCGAATACATATATTAAAGTCCCTCTGAGGATAAGCCGGGTTCCTGACCCTGCTGATCCTTGGCTTTATTTGGATGTTTGTAGTAATTCAACTGAGAGACACCTCCCGAAACAATAAACTTCATGATTTCGGTACTGTTTACATTTTTTAAGCGGGTCACATTTGCTCTGGGAACCAGAAATAAGTTTCCACTGAAATTATAGGAATGAGGAAAGTATACGGCTACCAAATCTTGCTGCCCAAGAACATTGAGGTCATCCTGAGTCATAAAACCCAGGCGAGAAATATTTTCCGACAACTTTACAATGATCGGTGTATTGAACTTCTTCTTATCCCCCACAAAAGCAGACATCAGGTCTTTGATACTGGTATAAAGGATATTCACCAAAGGAATTTTAAAGACTATTTTTTCCAGCTCTTCAAAAATAGACTTGGTGATAAAAATACTGGTCAGATACCCTACCAGCGTTACAAAGACCAACATGACTAGGATTCCCAATCCCGGAATGTTTACCGGGATAATGTTATCGAGAAATTGAACTGTAAGAATGATAATGTATCCCGTCAGAAAAAAGGGGACGACAAAAAGCAATCCTCGCAGAAAGTAGCCTAAAATTCGCTTTGATGTGAAATCAGCCATGGCGGTTGTTAGTTAGAAGCAGTAAAGAAAGAAAAAAACCCTGCTCTCTAAAAAAAGGGAACAGGGTTTTACAATTTGTACCAAATGGAGTCTGTATACGGAATGTTACAAATCTATTCCCATAAAGGACATGAAGGCGATTCCCATAAGCCCGGTGATCAGCATGGTAATACCGAGACCTTTCAAACCGTTAGGGACGTTTGAATACTTCAGTTTTTCCCGGATGGCAGCTAATGCCACAATGGCAAGAAAGAACCCCGTTCCGGACCCAAAGCCATAGACCGTAGCTTCTGCCAGGGTGTAATCCCTTTGCGCCATAAAAAGCGATCCTCCCAGGATGGCACAGTTTACCGCAATCAAAGGCAGAAAAATACCCAACGCACCATAAAGTGCCGGAGCGAACTTCTCAACGACCATTTCCACCAATTGAACCATGGCGGCGATGATGGCAATAAACATGATAAACCGTAGAAAGGTAAGGTCAATCGTAGCAAAGGATGCTCCCAAAAAGGCCAATGCACCTTCTTTTAATATAAATTCATTCAAAAGCCAATTGAGCGGCACGGTAATCGTCAAAACGAAAATTACAGCAGCACCAAGGCCCAGCGCTGTGCTCACTTTTTTGGACACCGCCAAAAAAGAACACATCCCCAGAAAATAGGCAAAAACCATGTTGTCAATAAAAATTGACCGTATCGCTAAGTTAAATAATTCCATTCCTTCTAACTTTTAATGTTCCACATAACCAGTCTTGGTGCGCTGCACCCAAATCAGCAAGCCCAGGATAATAAAGGCTCCTACCGGAGATACCATTAGCCCATTGGTGGCCAACTGGAAGTCGGAACCAAAAAGGCTGGATATTCCATCGAAAATAGGAATGCCAAATAGTGATCCTGATCCCCATAATTCCCTGAAAAAGGCCACTGTCAGAATGATCCACGAGTACCCTAACGCACTTCCAAATCCATCCAGTACCGAATCATAGGGCTTATTACCAAGCGCAAAGGCTTCCAGGCGTCCCATCACAATACAGTTGGTGATAATCAAGCCTACAAAAACGGATAGTTCCTTATACATATCATAAGCGAAGGCTTGCAATACTTCATTTACCAAGGTAACCAAAGAGGCTACCACGGCCAACTGTACGATGATTCTCACCCTGGTTGGGATTTTATTTCTCAACAGGGATATCGACAAATTGGCCATTACCATCACAAAAATAACGGATAATGCCATGACCAAGGTAGGCTGCATCTGGGTGGTAACCGCTAGCGCAGAACAAATACCCAAGACCTGAATGGTTATGGGATTATCATCTACCAAAGGGTCGGTCATTAGCTTTTTCCTTCTTTTCGAAAGAAGTGCTTCTGACTCTTTTAAAGCTATTTCTTTTTCAGCAGTGTCTGTACTCATATCGTTGTTCTATTGAAACGTTCAAATTAATTGGATGCCATTCTGGAAGAACCTTCTTTATTCTTTTCCATGTAAGCCTTGTAATGCTCCAGGTAGCTTTTCAACATTCTATTTACCCCTTCAGCCGTAATGGTAGCTCCTGACAAGCCATCCACTTTATGCGGCTCTCCGGCGTAGTCTTTACCTTCTCCTTTTTGCATCACTACCGATACCAACTCGCCACTTTCATCGTATATGGACTTTTCTTTATATCGCTGTTGAACATCTGTGGAGGTAATTCTCGCACCTAGTCCCGGGGTTTCGCCAGCATGAGAAAAGGTAATCCCCTCAATGGTCTCCATATCCGTTTGTAAGGCAAGGTATCCCCAAATATTGTCCCACAGCCCGTTTCCATAAACAGGAAAGATATAAGAGGCAACAGCATCTTCATTTCCTTCTTCCTGGAAAATAAATACAGGATATAACCGGTCTTCCGGTGCCTTCTTATAATTTTTTCCTACATCGATGGTTTCGGCAGTTACCTGCGCCCCATTTTGTTCTTCCACTTCTTCTCCTTCTATATTGACCACCTTCGAAGAAATTCGATTCTGGTAAAAGGTATTGATTTCCTCAGGCTCCATGGCATCAATTTCATCTGCCGCCATCACGGCACCCAAAATTTGCTTTTTGGTGTCTAGTTCCTCAGCCCTTTTCTGTATGGGTTTCAATACCTCAGCGGTACCTGAAAGCAATAATCCCAAAACTACGGTCAGGATTATTGAAAATGTGATAATGTAAGCGTTAGACTGTTGCACGTTGTAACCTCCTTTTCTTGTTAGCTTTTACTACATAATGATCGATCAGCGGGGCGAATACATTCATAAACAACACCGCAAGCATGATTCCTTCCGGATAGGCAGGATTTGTCACCCTTATAATGATCGTAAGTACACCGATCAGCAAGCCATAAACCCACTTCCCGGATTCCGTCTGCGCAGCCGAAACGGGATCTGTTGCCATAAACACAATTCCGAACGCAATTCCTCCCATCACCAGGTGATAATGTGCTGGCATCGCCATAAATTCGTTCACCGCCAACAGTTGCATGATGGCAGCCATGATATAGGCGCCGCCAAACGCGCTCAGCATGATTTTCCAACTAGCCACACCGGTAAACAACAAAATCGCTGCCCCTAATAGCACCATTAATGTGGACGTTTCCCCGATGGAACCCGGAATAAATCCAAAAAACATGTTAGCAAATCCAAACATATTATCCATGATTGCCGAATTATGACTGGCAAGATTAGAAGCGGCATCTACCCCTTCCTGGCCGGATTGATACGCAACGGAAAGGGCGGTAGCACCCGAAAATCCATCTACTGGTGTTTTGTCACCCAGGTAGGTCCAGACCTGATCTCCTGAAATCTGAGCAGGATAAGCAAAGTACAAAAAGGCCCTTGCTGTCATGGCCACGTTCAGGATATTCATTCCCGTTCCGCCAAAAACCTCCTTGGCAATTACGACTGCAAAAATGGTGGCAAGTGCCACCTGCCATAACGGTGTCGTAGCAGGAACCACCAAAGGAATCAACATTCCGGTCACCAAAAAGCCTTCATTAATCGGGTGCTTCCGGACCACGGCAAACGTAGCCTCCACCAACCCTCCGGCCGCATAGGCGACGATAACGATCGGCAATACCAGCGTAAGCCCCAGTACAAATTTATCTCCAAAACTCGCCGCTTCTCCTACCGCGAGGTAGTGCATATGGCCGGTATTGTAAATACCGAATAACAAACAGGGGATCATGGCGATCACCACGGTGATCATCATCCGCTTCAAATCG
>JAWLFL010000153.1:0-9405 GCA_041685605.1 Cyclobacterium sp.
TCACCCGGGAAGCACCGAACTATAGTGCTAAAATGTAGGTTTAGAGCAGCGAATTACTCAACTATATAAAATAAAAAAACCCGGATAAACCGGGTTTTTTTTCACTTCTTTTGCCTTTCAACGGACCATTAGTCCAATCCCAAAAAATCCACATCAAAAACCAGCACAGAATTAGCTGGAACCCTTGGCACGTCTTCATTGTCCTGATAGCCAAAGGGAGACGGGATGATGATGGTACCCTTGGCACCACTCCTAAGTCGTTTGAACCCCAGACTAAAACCCTGAATAGCACCTCCCTGGCTTGCTGGCAGGTCCACGAAAAACGAGAAAATACCGTAATTCCGCTCCTCGTTATAAATATCATTCTCAATCGCCACATCTTCGAGGTTCGAATCAAATACAGAACCGTCCAATAAGTACCCGGTATAATTGGCGTACACCACATTCCCTGCAGTAGGGCGGGAACCCTCTCCTTCTTCCGTTACGATCACCACCACTCCCGAGGGATCATGGATTCGGTACAGACTATCGGAGGGGGCTGTTTCCAGGTACTCCGCTATAATTTCCCGGTCGATCGCCAGGTTTGCCTCCCGATCGTATACCGGACCGCTAAACTGGCCCAATTGATCGTCACAAGAAAAGCCAAAAAGGACGATAAAAAAAATGCAAGTTAACTTCGAAACGTTTATCATTGATTGTATATCTGAAATTATGGTTGATAGGGTCGTACTTCAACCAGATCAAGTTCAAAAACCAATACCGAGTTGGCTGGAATGGGCCCATTGGACTGACTTCCGTAAGCATAGGAGGAAGGAATTAGCGCAATGGCTTTTTCTCCTTCTTTCATCTGAGAAAGGGACCAATGCCATCCATTGATGACGCTGGACATTCCCAATATCACTTCAAACGGCTCGTAGGTACGGTTAGGGTTGAAAACATCGTTCTCCTGCGCTACCTGTTCAAGGGAGGTATCGAACACCGTACCGTCCAGCAACATGCCGGTATAATTGACGGCGAGGGTATCCCTTACCTCGGGAAGTTCTTCCGATTCAACCTCCTCAGTAAGAAATAAAAGCTCAATCCCGGTTTGTTCTATGGATACCCTCCGGGTATATTCTGTCTCTACCGATTGAATGTATTCTTCTATTTTCTGAAGGTCCTGCTCGAAAACGACATCCAGGTTTTCCTCATCGGAAATACAAGATGAAATCGTACCCAAGACTGGTATCAGTGCCAAAATAAAGGTGCTTTTTCTCATATTCGTACAACTATGGTTTAGTCAGAGTATTTCCTTGTTCCGGCCATTACCGGACTATTGCTTTTCTAAGTCTGTCACTTCTACATCAAATACCAAAATGGAATTGGGTACGATGACGGCACCACGCTGACTGGGTCCATAGGCTAGCGGAGAGGGAATCAGAAATTTGGCTTTTGCACCTTCTTTCAAAAGCTGCAATCCTTCATCCCAACCTGGAATGACCATTCCTTCTCCTACATTGAAGCTAAATGGCTCGTAGGGCCTGTTTTCGTCATAGGTATTTGCTTCTCTGGCTTTGCTTTCCACGCTGGTATCAAAAACGGTCCCGTCCAGCACATAGCCTGTATAGTCCACAGAAATCTTATCTCCCTGTTCCACCTGCGGTCCGGTACCTTCTTCCTCTATGACGTAAAAAAGACCTGATTCTGTCCTGTTTGCATCCAAATTATTTTCTTCAATATAGGCTTCCAGTGCAGATACATCTTCTTCTAACTGAACTCCAGCCTGTTCGGCTTGCTTCTTTTGCTGTTCGGCTACCAGATCATTGAAATAATCTTCAAAAACCTCCTCTTCCAACACATTGATAACCCCGATATTAATGGTTACCATCTCCTCATTATCCAAAAATGGGGGCACGCCTCCACCTGCAGCAAATATTTGTTCTGCTGTAGCGGTAATAACAATACTATCCCCATTATTCAGGTTGAGGAATATTTCATCGATTCCTGATTTGGCTTCCGCAGAGTCCAAATGCTGCAAATAGGGAGGAACCGGCTGGTCATAACTGGAGATAAACAGGGAATCACTTCCTGTTTTTGCAGTAAAATGATAGACCACAAATTCGCCGTCCTGAGTCTTATCGTCACCTTGTTCTACGTAGGTATATTCGATTCCATCTGAGGTGGTTTCTGTCTTCTCACATGAATACAACAGGGTGCTGCCTGCAAGCACCATGGCACCTAAAACTAAATTATTGATTTTTTTCATCGACTAATGCTAATTGATTAAATAAGATTTGTTTGTTTTCTTTCACTAATTTTTCGAATCGCTTCTGGGTATCTTCCAGCGACAGGCTGGAAATTCCGCCCGAGGCATTCTTATGGCCTCCTCCATCAAAATAGGTGGCTGCAAACTTATTGATGGCCACTTCTTCCGTGGAACGAAAGGAGATTTTGACACCGTCTTTCCTTTCGGTAAACAAAGCTGCAATTTTGATTCCATCCAGGGAGAGTGCGTAATTAACCAATCCCTCGGTATCCCCTGTCTGCGATTGGTATTTTCGGAGGTCTTTTTTACTGATCCCAAAGTAGGCGGTGTTTAGCTCCGGCAAGATGGTCAACCTCCTGGTCAATGCAAAGCCTAGAAATTTAAGCCGATTAACGGAATAGGTATCGTAAATCAGCCGGGAAATTTTGGAATTATCGGCTCCCAAACCAATTAGTTCTGCCGTAACCATGTGAACATTCTTGGTGGTATTGGGGTGCCGGAATCCCCCCGTGTCGGTCATGATTCCCGAGTAAAGGCATTCCGCCATATCCTGATCGATCAATTCCTTGTCGCCGACTTTGACTATTAAATCGTACAACAACTCGCAGGTGGCAGCGGCATTGGTGCTGGAAAAGCTAAAGTCAGCAAAATCTTCCGGATCCTGGTGATGGTCAATATTGACCTTATAGGCATCGGAAGCTTTTACTGCTTCTTCCATTCCCTGCAAACGACCGAGATTGGAAAAATCCAGACAAAATAGGATATCCGCTTTCCCGATCAGATTCCTGGCTTCATCCACCTGTTGCTTGTCCTCAAAATTAATGACCTCATCGTTTCCTTTCATCCAATGAAGGAAAGAAGGGTAATCAGAGGGGGTGACCACAGTGACCTGATGCTTTTTCTTTTTCAGGTACAATGCCAGGGCCAATGAAGACCCAAGGGCATCTGCGTCAGGTTTATGATGGGTGGTGATAATGATTCTTTTGGACGAAGCGGATGAAATCTGTTCTTTAAATAGATCTAATTTCTGCATGTGTAAATTTTGAATACCGTATTTTTAAAAACACGGACGACAAAGTTCTGTATAATTTTCTGAAATTCCCAATGGGAATTCCACGGGCTCAGGTAGTTTATCGGGAAATGAATCCTTTCCTTCGGTCTTTCAGAGAAAAGACGTAATTTCGCCAGCGAATCAAATAATTCTACTCGTTTATGGCTACCAACAGAACCTTTACCATGATCAAACCGGATGCTTTTGGCGCAGGAAACTCCGGTGCAATTTTAGAGATGATTGAAGCCGCCGGTTTCCAAATTATCGCACTAAAAGCTACCCGACTCACCGAAGCACTTGCCGCTGAATTCTACCTGGTGCATAAGGAACGCCCCTTTTACGCGGATTTATGCCGGTACATGTCCTCAGGCCCCATCATTGCGGCCATTTTGGAAAAAAACAATGCGGTGGCAGATTTCAGATCCCTTATCGGTGCCACCAACCCCGAAAATGCTGCTGAGGGAACCATTCGGAAACGGTTTGCTACCTCTATAGAAGCGAATGCCATTCACGGCTCTGATTCGGATGAAAATGCCCTTATTGAAGGCAATTTCTTTTTTAATGCCTTCGAACATCAGGGGTAAATCTTTCTCCCTTCCTTCTGGAAACCCCAGCTAAGGAAGGGAGAAATTTTATGATTATTTAACATTATTCCCGAATGGGATACTTAATTTTTCAGATTTCTCTGGATATTTTTATCTTACAGAAAATCCATTTCCTCCCCGCAATGACAACAAAACCCACCTTGTTATTCTTTCTTGCTTTTTTTTCGATGTGTGCTGCCCACGGACAGGCATCTTTGCCCCGATTGAAGGTAGCAGAAAATCAACGGTTTCTGGTCACCGAGAATGGTGATCCCTTTTTCTGGATGGCGGATACGGCCTGGGAACTCTTCCACCGCTGTGATCTGGAAGAGGCTGCCCATTACTTAGAAAAGCGGGCTGAACAGGGATTCAACGTGGTACAGGCAGTAGCCCTTGCGGAAATTGACGGCCTCAATAGTCCCAACCCGTATGGGGAAACTCCCTTGATCGATAACGATCCCTCCCAGCCCAATCCGGCTTATTTTTCACACGTGGATGCCATCGTACAAATGGCTGCGGAGCAGGGCATCTATGTCGCTCTGTTGCCTACCTGGGGGGATAAGGTATTTACAAATTCCTGGGGAAAAGGGCCGGAAATCTTTACCAAAGAAAATGCCAAGGCTTTTGGCTATTGGATCGGCAACCGGTACAAAGATCAATCCCACATCATCTGGGTCATAGGAGGCGACCGTAATCCACGAGCCAAAAGCGCTGATGAGGCCATCTGGCGAGCGCTTGCCGCTGGAATTAGTGAAGGAATAGGAGGCCTGGACAAGGCCTTGATGACCTTTCACCCCCAACCCACAGGACCAGGTGGCTCCAGTAATTGGTTTCATAATGACGAATGGCTGGATTTCAACATGCATCAAACGGGCCATTGTGCCAACCAGCCCACCTACCTTAAAATTGCGCATGATTATGCCTTGCTGCCGGTAAAACCTACCCTGGATGGCGAACCACTTTATGAAGACCATCCCAATTGCTTCAACGCCAAAGAACTCGGTTACAGTGTTGCGGCAGATATCCGCCGGATCATGTACTGGAATGTATTTGCAGGTGCCTTCGGGCAATCTTACGGCTGTCACGATGTTTGGCAGATGTTTACCACCGGAAGAGAGGGAATAAATGGCCCCTTAAGACCCTGGAAAGAAGCCTTGGACCTGCCCATGGCCAATCAGGTAAAACACTTGAAAAACCTCATGCTTAGCAGGCCGTTCCTGACCCGCATCCCGGCACAGGAGATGATTACCAGTATTCAGGAAGACAACGAACATTTCGTCATCGCTACCCGTGACAGTGAAGGAAGCTATGCCATGGTTTATTTTCCAACTGGAAAAACGGTTACCTTGAATTCAGGAAAGTTATCCGGAAACTTCTTGCAAATCACTTGGTATGACCCAAGAACAGGTAATTCCTATTTGGGTGCAACGATAGAGAAGTCAGGTAAAATGGAGATTTCACCTCCTACCTCGGGAGGAAAAGGACACGATTGGGTACTTATTTTGGATGCCGAATAGATTTCTGAATACACCAATCAGTCAGTGAAAAATTCACCAAATAAAGGAAATTTCTGTTTAGTCACAATTACCCTTTAACCAGCTTTTCAGCCCTGCCTGCCCTGCAGAGCAGGCATTCCCATAGGTCTTTCCATCACAACCACACACAGGGATGTACTCCATGGTGCAAATTCCTTCAGGATTGATTTTGTCAGGATCGATGCAGCTTGTTTCCACAACTCCGCTAGGTTGTAATTCCTCACATTGAAACCCCATTGCTAAAATCAATCCAAGTGCAAAAACCGCCTTTTTCATCATTTATTTTTTCCTATTCGCCATTAACCTTAATGCTGAGACGGAATAAATCATCAAAACGCTACAAAGAGAAGCCATTTTATTCATTGGTCTTTTTTTTGAAAAACACCTGACGGATCCAGCGTGGCAAAAATATTGCCCCTAAAAGCAGGTAGGGATAATACGAAAACACACGCCAGAGAATGCTGGTAACAAAGGTATAACCGGTTAGAAATTCATTGAAGAACTGGGCAAAGAAAAATTCCGCCGTGCCGCTGCTCCCGGGGGTCGGACTGATCATCATCACGATCCACATGATAATTTGCCGGGCGAAAATGACCACATGCTCGAACATGCTGAGACTTTCGTAGGCGGATATCAGTGCATTCAGCATGAAATAACGCGAGGACCAGATGAAAATCGTCGTAACAATAATGAGCAGCCAGTACTTCAGGTTTTTCCCTTTGAATTCTTTGCTGGCTTCAATAATTTGGTCTCCGTAATTGTTCGCTTCGTATTTCCACTTTTTCAACCAGCGAATGGAGAATAATTTCAATAATATCCACTTAAACACCCGTGGCCGGTAAAACAATGCCAGTGCCATCAACAGGGAATACAGGGTATAAAGCGAATAACTCACCCAGAAAAGGTACTCCAGACTATTTCCCAGGCGCATTTCAAGCACCCTGCTATCTGGAAAGATATACCCCTGCGCCAGAAAAAGGATTATCGGCGCGCCCAGCACAAAGAACAGGTTGTCCATAATGGCGGTCAGCATGGTAAAGGCCAGGGCCTTGCCCAGCGGAATGCCTTCTTTGTGAAGAATAAATACCGCCACTGCAGTACCGCCTACGATCGAAGGAGTTACGGCCGAGGCAAATTCCCAAAGGATGATCACATAAATGGCCCGACTCCAGCTAAGGTGCTTATTGGTAATTTCGCGTATCCGGAATACGTAGCCCGCGTCTCGAAGAAAAATAAACACCAGTGCCAGCATTATTGACCAAAAGGAAGCGTCAAATACACCCCTCAGGGTTTGGGCATTGACAGTCGGATCCATGTAAAACATAAGAAACACAATCCCTATCCCAATCAATACAGGAACCCAAACCTTATTTGGATTTAAGGTTTTAAAAATTTCCCTATTGTCTAATTTCATAAGTCTTCTACAGGTATGGCTTCCAGTTTTTCAACCCAAAAATTATTAAATCCCTCGCCGATTTTTATCGTCACCATGGCAAGCTGAAGCAATTCAAGAATTGCTAAAAAGGTGTAAATCACAAAAATCTTATCTGGCTTGTAATTTATAAAGTCAGAAAACGGAATTCGCGGCTTTTCATTTAATTTATCCAGCACCAGGGTTTTCTGTTGCTCAATGGTATAGGGATATTGGATCACGGTATGCTTGGTTTCATCGCTTCTGTGCGCATATTTTGTGAGCACTTTTTGATACACCTTTAATAGTCGGTACAGGTCAAGGTCCTGTAATTCGGCATCTACCTGGTCTGTTTTTGTTAGCTGCTTCAATTCGGAAAGAACATTACCTCTGTCAAAACGGCTCATGCGTTGTTCTTCCATCGTCGCTAGTTCGCCGATCACGGATTTGTACTTTTTGTACTCCAATAAATGCCTGATTAGCTCCTCCCGAGGGTCGATTTCCTCCCCGTCTTCATTGAACTCCGGCCTGGGCAGCAGCATTTTGGATTTTATTTTCATCAATGTGGCCGCAAAAAGGATGAATTCACTCGCGACTTCGATCTCCATTTTCTCCAGTTGGTGGATGTAATCCAAAAAATCACGGGTGATTTTGGAAATGGGAATATCGTAAATGTCCAGCTCATCCCTTTCGATAAAAAAGAGCATCAGGTCAAACGGTCCCTCAAATAAAGGTAATTTGATTTCAAAACTCACTGGATACGATTATTTTTTGTTATTTTTGCACTTCTTATTGAGTTCAAAGGTATCATATATCTTTCTAATTCAATAGGCATCTGAATAATTTCCCTCATGGCATGGTGGCCTGAATAATTATTGGTAATATTAAACAATCTACTGCCACCGGGGTTATAAATTTTTATAAAGAAAAGCGGCATATGCAAATAGAACCTGGAAAATTACTCAGGGAAATCCATAATCCGGAAGACCTAAAAAACCTCAGTAAAGACCAATTGGTTCAAATCTGTGATGAGTTGAGGCAATTTATCATCGATCATGTTTCCGTGTATGGAGGACATTTCGGTGCCGGTTTGGGGGTAGTGGAAATGACCGTCGCCTTGCATTATGTATTAAACACTCCCGATGATCAGCTGGTATGGGATGTAGGACATCAGGCCTACGGGCACAAAATTCTTACTGGCAGAAGGGATGAATTTCACACCAACAGGCTTTATAAAGGCCTTTCCGGTTTTCCAAAACGAAAAGAAAGTCCCTATGATGCGTTTGGCGTAGGGCACTCCAGCACCTCCATCTCGGCAGCTTTGGGAATGGCCATGGCCTCCAAATACAAAGGGGAGGACAAAAGACAGCATGTGGCCGTTATTGGAGACGGTGCCATGACCGGAGGAATGGCTTTTGAAGCCATGAATCATGCCGGTGTATCGGATACCAACCTGCTCATCATTCTGAATGACAATTGCATGTCCATAGACCCCAACGTCGGGGCGTTAAAAGATTATCTGACCGATATTACTACCTCCCATACCTATAATAAGGTCCGGGATGAAGTGTGGAGTCTGCTGGGTAAAATCAGCAAGTTTGGTTTCAGTGCACAGGACGTGGTCTCCAAAGTGGAAGGAGCCATTAAATCCACACTGCTCCAACAAAGCAATTTATTTGAATCCCTGAACCTTCGGTATTTCGGACCGGTAGACGGGCATGATGTCAATCATCTGGTAGAAATTCTGAATGATCTGAAAGACATACCGGGGCCAAAAATTCTGCATTGCATTACCGTGAAAGGGAAGGGTTTTGCTCCTGCTGAAAAAGACCAAACCAAGTGGCATGCACCCGGAAAATTTGACAAAATCACCGGGGAAATTTCCAAGAAAATACCCACCTCCCCACAAGCGCCCAAGTACCAGGATGTTTTTGGGCACACCCTTGTAGAACTAGCCGGACAAAATGAAAAAATTGTAGGCGTAACCCCAGCCATGCCTTCCGGATCGTCCATGAACATTATGATGAAGGCCTTTCCGGAACGATCTTTTGACGTAGGCATCGCAGAACAACACGCCGTTACCTTTTCAGCCGGCTTGGCAACCCAGGGGCTTACGCCTTTTTGCAATATTTACAGCACGTTTATGCAACGGGCCTATGATCAGGTAATCCATGACGTATGCCTTCAAAACCTGCCGGTAGTCTTTTGCCTGGACCGGGCCGGTTTTGCCGGAGCCGATGGCCCCACGCACCATGGTGCCTACGATTTGGCTTTTTTCAGGTGTTTGCCCAATCTGGTAGTCAGTGCTCCGATGAACGAAGAGGAGCTTCGAAACCTCATGTTTTCAGCCACCGAGCACAACGGTCCCTATTCCATCCGGTATCCAAGGGGCCAGGGCGTGATGCCCGATTGGAAGCAACCCCTTCAAAAAATACCTACTGGGCAAGGCAGAATCGTAAGGGAGGGGAAAGACATTGCCTTATTGAGCATTGGCCACGTAGGCAATTACGCCGTTGAGGCGGCAGCAAAACTTCAGGCCAAAGGCATCGACATGGCGCATTACGATATGCGATTTGTAA
>JAWLFL010000154.1:0-9218 GCA_041685605.1 Cyclobacterium sp.
TCCGCGGCGCGGAGTGATTCTTCTATCTGGATTTTTGGTAGGGGCTGCGGCGAAATTTCCAAGTGGATATGGGGATCTGCTGCGGCCTCCTTTTGAAGGGTTTTTGCAAGGCTTTTCATCGGGCAATGTCCCAGAATATGCAGTTGTGCAAGAGGGACTGTTTTGCGCAGCTCGCGAAACCAGGCGATGGCTTCCCATACGCCATACGCTTCCGCAATGGTGCCGGTGAGTAACAGCCGAGGGCCATGGGGATTCGATAATTGAAAGGCCGGTAGGAGCTTCTTAGGAAGCAGCGCTTTGTTTTCGAGAATAAGGGCGTTTTGAAGCCCCGGCATTTCCTTTTGGTAGCACTGTTCGGCCAATAAATGGGCATCTATAAAAGGCTTTCCCAAGGCCTCAATCAGCCGGACCAGATAGGAGGCAGGGAAGCTGATCAATGGAGGCAGCGTGCTATTATGGCGAATATTTTTGCTATGGTTTTCCTGCACATCATAAATGAGTTTGTAACCCAAAAACCATTTTCCCAGCACCGCCGCCGGTAGCAGTTCGAACGTAGTAATGATTACCAGGCCGGGTCGGATGTTGAAAAGGTGAAAAAGAAAGGAAAAGGGTACCCGCAACCTACCCGGATGGCTTCTGGATTTCGAAAAAATTTCAATAAATCGTATATTTTTAATTTTTGGTGTTTTTTTTGAAGAAAAACCTATGATGTTTAGGTCGTATTTATTTGTTTCACGCATTGAAAATCCCAGCTTATACAAGATTCTGGAATCATCTACAGGTTTAAGGACGGCGGCTAAGATTACCGGGATTTTTTTGCTCATAGTATTAGAACCATTCAAACAAAGCTAATAGATTATAATATATGGAAGAATTACAGCAGATTATAGAAAAAGCCTGGGAAAACCGGGATTTATTGAGCGAAAAAGATGTTCAAATCGCCATAAAGACGGTTATCGCAGATTTGGACAACGGTTCGTTGCGCGTAGCTGGTCCTGCAGCCGATGGATCCTGGACGGTAAACGACTGGGTAAAGAAAGCTGTAATTCTTTATTTTCCCATTCAGAAAATGCGTACCATCGAAGTGGGACCTTTTGAGTTTCACGATAAAATGGCCCTGAAGACCAACTATGCCAAGCAGGGCGTTCGGGTGGTGCCCCATGCAGTAGCCAGATATGGCGCGTTTCTTGCTAAAGGTGTGGTGATGATGCCCTCTTATGTAAATATTGGCGCTTATGTCGACAGTGGCTCCATGGTGGATACCTGGGCAACGGTTGGATCTTGCGCTCAAATTGGGAAAAATGTACACCTGAGCGGAGGAGTAGGAATAGGCGGGGTATTGGAACCCATTCAGGCGGCTCCGGTTATTATTGAAGACGGAGCTTTTATCGGATCCAGGGCCATCATCGTAGAAGGCGTACGCATTGGTCGTGAAGCGGTGGTAGGGGCAGGTGTGACCCTTACTGCCAGTTCTAAAATCATCGATGTGACCGGGGACGAGCCCAAAGAGTACAAAGGATATGTTCCTGACAGATCGGTCGTTATACCCGGTTCTATAAATAAAAAGTTTAAGGCAGGCGATTTTCAGGTTCCTTGCGCCTTGATCATAGGAAAGCGTAAAACATCCACGGACCTGAAAACGTCTCTTAACGATGCCTTAAGGGAAAACAGTGTAGCTGTATAATGAATTTAACCTAATTTATGATTTCTATTAACAACCTATTAACTACCGTTGGTGTCGCCCTGGTATTGATTTCCTGTGGTGACAGTGCCTCTTTGGAAGGGGATAAGTATTACAGTGAAGGACAATACGAGGAGGCGATTATGGCATACGCCAATTATCTGGAAAAAAGACCGGATAATGTAAAAGCCCTGTATAATAAAGGGCGTGCGCACGAGGAGTTGGACGATTTTAAAGCGGCCGAACAAAGCTTTAAACAGGCACTGGCTCAGGAGCCTAAGAACATCCAGGTGTTGCTGAGTTTATCTAATTTATATCACAAAAATGACAATCCGGAACTGGCCCTGATGTATGCTGATAATGCAGTGGAAATTTCCGGAGCCCCCTCAATGGCTTACTTTCTGAAAGCCAGATCCATGCATCGCATAGGAAATGTGAACGAAGCCCTGCGGGAATATAATGCGGCGATTAAAATGAGCCCTAAAAATGGACAGTATTATTATTACCGGGGCATGTTGCATGTTGCCACGGAGGAAGTAGCTCAGGCCTGTGAAGATTTTAGGACTGCATTGAATAATGGTTACGATGCGGCCAATGAAGGCTTGAGTAACTATTGTCAGTAATTCCGTATGAATTTTGCAAAAACAGCCGACATGTGGTGATGCATGCCGGCTGTTTTTATTGTTCATGTTGGTGATTACAAATCGTCTCTGATTCGAGCTTCCCACTCCCCCTGCAGGTGCGGCATTCGCCCTGCTCTACCAGGCTACCATCACATTGCGTACAAGTAAGCCGACCTTCCCCTGAGCAGCGTTCACATTCGAAATATTCAACGATATTAAATACATTTTTTTTGGTGACCAGGCCGTCTCCCGCACAACGGCTGCACCCGATTACTCCATGCCCTTTACAAAGCGAACAAGCTTGCTCGGTATGCCCTTCGCCATGGCAAGTGGTACAGGTTTGGTACCGGTATCCTCTGGAATCACAGAATTCACAGGAGCGAATAGCTGCCATGGGAGCTGCTAATTTCTCCAGCAGGGCCCTGGCTTCCGCATAGTGCTCGCCTTCAAATCCATTCAAGTCCAGGTATTTGCGGACAAAATTATCGCTATTATGATATTGCCCCAATTGATAGAGGGTTTCTGCAAAATAATAGGGCATCTCCGGAGGGATCGGCAGGTTACTGGCGATTATTTCCCGAAAATGGGCATTGGCATCCTGGTATTTTTCATTGGCCATGGAAGCAATGGCCCGGTCCATCAATCGGGCAGTGGAACCCAGGCTGGGCCGATGCTGAGCCTGTGCCGTGAATACATTCAGGCTGAGAAAAAGCAATACCAAAAAGCCTTTACCATTATTCCAACCAATCTTCATAGGATACCTTTTTTTCCAATTCATTTTCAATACTATCCGGAAGGTGAAAAAAGAAATCAATTCCGGAAAATTGTTCTAAGCTATCTACAGAAATAGCGTAATCCAATAAAGGTCGGGTTGATTTTTGATTTTTTAACAAAAAAGCCATCATTTTATACGATGGGGGATGAATTTCAAATAGTACTTTAAAGAAATAATCGGGCACCAGAACTTCATTTTCGCCTATACGTTTTGGTATAGCGGTCGTGAATAGGGGACCGGTAATCACCAGCACCTGTTCGTATTCCCTGGCCCAGGCGCGTACCTGATGTTCTAATTTTCTCCAGATACCTCTGTTAAACCCCGGCAATTGGGGGGAAATGTTGCTCATATAAAAGCTTTTTTCCATGGCCTGCTCGGAGAAACTGAAATCGGCTGCCGGTGCCAGATGCCCCCTGTCGAAACCGGAAAAGCGGTAATCATCCGGATGAGCAGAACCGGTTGCCACGAACTCGTCCTCCCGAAACACATCTTTTCGTCGGTGAGGACCGGATAGCTCATCCCGGCTTAGCTGATAGGCTACCCAGGCGGCCTGTTCATAGGATTCCTGATAGCCAAGCAAATAAAATTTGTGATCCACAATCTGAACGGATACCCCGTCCGGCATATTGGCTAATAGAAGTAAGGAAATTAGTTCCGGGTCAAATTCCTGATTATCCGCTAATTCTTCCTTGGGTTTTTTGGAAATAGGTTGCTCCTGACCCGGATTAGAAGCCTCTTCATTTGGATTTTCTTTTGGAGCATCTTTTTTATCGGAATAGAATTGGTCTTTGTTTTTTCGCCATTCCTCAACGCTCAGCAGCGCCAGGAAAAAGAGGATCAAGGTGAAGATCAGAAGCAGCCAAACGGAATTTTTTCGTCTTGTTTTATGCCTTCTTTTTAATTTTTTTCGCTGTTTTGACATGGAATTCCTTAAAAATAGATAATTTTGTCGTTAATACACTACATTCACTTTCTAATAGCCCTTACATATGACAATTGGTGTGGTCGGTGGTGGTGCTGCAGGTTTTTTTGCCGCCATACATGCCGCCAGTTCCGGACATAAAGTTATACTCTTTGAGAAAAACCGGAAAGTTCTTTCGAAAGTATTGGTATCGGGTGGGGGCAGGTGTAATGTAACTCAAGGTACGTTTAAAAACAATGAGCTACTTAAAGGGTATCCCAGAGGAAGCCGTTTTTTAAAAAAAGTTTTCGAGCATTTTACCGTGAAGGATACGTTTTCCTGGTTTGAGAGCAGGGGAGTGCCCTTGAAAACAGAATCCGATGGAAGGGTGTTTCCTACAAGCGATGACTCCCGGTCTGTCGTTTCGGCATTGGTTAATGAAGCCAATCGACTGGGGGTGCGCATCGAATTAAACAAGGCAATCGTGAATATAGAAGTCCGTAGGGAGGGTTTCAAGATCGAAGGAAAATCCTTTTCCGAGGAGGTGGATCGCCTGATTATTTGTTCGGGAGGGTCGGCCAAGCGAGAGGGATATGCGCTATTGGAGCGCCTGGGGCATTCGTTAGTGCCACCGGTTCCTTCCTTATTTACCTTTAACGCTCCGGAAACCGGGCTAATTAAACTCAAAGGTATAAGCATGCCGAATGGACTCATTCGTTTTGAAGGAAGTAAACTAAGTTATTCCGGGCCCATTCTTATTACCCATTGGGGAATAAGTGGCCCGGCCGTATTGAAGTTGTCCGCTTTCGGTGCCAATTGGTTGCATGATAAGCAGTACCAGGCAGTAGCCTTGATTCGATGGGATGAAGGTTTTACCCCGGAAGGATTGGCCACCCAACTGGCAACGTTTAAAAGGCAACATGCCCGAAAGACAATACGAAAAAATCCGCTATTTGAAATTCCCGGCAGACTTTGGGATTTCCTGGCGGCTTCGGCTAGCATCGAAGAAGAACTGAAATGGGAAGCCATCAGTAAAAAAAAGATAAATAAATTGGTAGAAAATCTATTCAAATTTCCATTAATAATCTCAGGAAAAACTACCTTTAAGGAAGAATTTGTTACGGCAGGAGGGATCTCCTTAGACGAAGTAGATCCCAATTCCCTTGAAAGCAAAAAGATACCGGGCCTTTTCTTTGCGGGAGAAGTCATGGATGTGGATGGGATTACCGGAGGGTATAATTTTCAGGCAGCCTGGAGTACCGGATTTTTGGCAGGTAAATCTTCAACGCAAGCATAACGTATGAATAAACAGTATAAGAATATCGATTTCCAGAAAATCGATGATATGGTGGAAGGAGATGCAGACTTCAGAAAACAGCTGTTGGAAGCTATTGAAGTAGCACTTACCGAATTAGAGAATAGTTATCTGATCGGAATTAAAGAAAAAAGCTTGCCGGTCATTAAGCAGGCCAGGCACAAAATTAAACCCACGCTGGGATTGTTTGATTTGGAACGACTAGGGGTGGTCTTGGGTAATGGGAAACGATTTATGCAGGATCATGGCTTTGGAGAGGGGCTTGATGCCCATAAAAAGGAATTTCAGGATGCCGTTCACGCTGTTTTGGAAGAAGTAAAACGGTACCGGTAAATTCCGGGTATTCGAAGCTTATTTTTCAGAATCTGTTTTTATGTTGCTGTCAATTGTAGCTGATTTTAGTCCGTTTATTTTTTATTGGATTTAATCAAATCGATTGTCTGCGGGAAAATAGTCGAAATGACTTCCGTGAATTATCTTTGTTTGTAATAAGGAGAGTCGAATGGGGTTTTAGCCTTGAAATGGGTACTCCTTAATGAACAAAAAATATATAAAGAGGTACTATAGGTATGAAAATAAATTTATTGATGGTGGACGATAGTGAAGTTGATGCCCTCCTTGTCGAAAGTGCCCTTTCTGATGAATTAGAATGTCCAAATTTTAGTAGCTATTCCGATCCGGAAGCATTTTTGTCCTTTATGAAATCCCACCAGGGTATCCCAAAGTCACTGGTTTTGCTGGATATCAATATGCCCAAAATCAATGGATTCGAGGTGCTGGAAAAGCTTCGATCCACCTCCGGTTGGGAGTTGGTTCCGGTGATTGTGTTTTCTACCAGTTCCAATGAAGTGGATGTCAAAAAAGCCATTCGGCTGGGAGCAAACGCTTATCTCATCAAACCGCTAACCATTGACGACTACCAGGATTTAATCCGCACGACGATTCATTTTTGGAAGCGGCATCATCAATAAAAATTGCCCTAATTATTCCATTTTCGAAAGCACCAGGGAACAAACCTTGTCACCGATTGACAGGGCACTGGTGGCGGCAGGGGAAGGCGCATTGATGACGTGGACCGCATTAGCCGTCTCCCGAATAGCAAAATCATCCAACAAGCCACCGTCCCGATCACAGGCCTGAGCCCGTACACCTGCGCCCCCGGCTACCAGGTCACTTTCCTGAATATCCGGAAGCAGGCCTTGCAAGGCTTTTGTAAAAGCCTTTTTAGAGAAAGACCGCTGGTATTCGCCCAGTCCCGTTTTCCAATATTTAGCGGCTACCTTTTGCAGGCCAGGCCAGCTCACTGCCTCATAGAATTCTTTTAAGTTAAAATCGGATTTTTTATACCCTTCCTTTCTAAAGGCCATTACGGCATTGGGACCGGCTTCCACGCCACCTTTCATCATGCGTGTAAAATGCACCCCCAAAAAGGGAAAATTGGGATCAGGAACCGGATAAATCAGGTTTTTTACCAGGTATTCCCGTTCTTTTTTGATCTTATAATATTCTCCTCGAAAGGGTATAATCCGGATGTCGAGAGATTGGCCCTCATGTAGTTCAGCAATTTTATCGGCATACAATCCGGCACAATTAACGAGCAAGCCGGAGCGGATTTCTTCTTGTGAAGTAGTGATCAAGATCGAATCCTTTAGCGTGTTAATATTCAATACTTTATGAGAGGTTAGAATCTCCCCTCTCTGATCTTGAAATGCCTTGGCATAGGCAAGGGCAACCGCGGTATAATCTATAATTCCCGTTTGGGGAACGTGCAGGGCTCCCAGCCCCTGACAATAGGGCTCATAGGTTTTCAACTCCTCCGGGCCGATGGATCTGATACCGGAAAGTCCGTTTGCCAAACCTCTATCCATCAAAAACTTCAACTGAGGCAACTGTGCCTTTTCTGTAGCCACGACTACCTTGCCGGTTATTTCATAGGGAACGGAATGCGTATCGCAAAATTCCAGGAGCTGCCGGTATCCGTCAATGCAATTCCTGGCTTTCAGACTTCCAGGCTTGTAGTAAAGCCCGGAGTGAATTACCCCGCTGTTATTTCCGGTTTGATGCCGGGCTAGGGAGTTTTCTTTTTCCAGTATTACGACAGACAAATCCGGTCGCTGGGTTTTGATCTTTAATCCCGTGGCCAATCCCACAATTCCTCCGCCAATAATGGTGATATCGTATCGCATAGTTGTTGATTACTTTGAAAACAAAGATAACGGGAGCAAGGCAATTTTTTCTCAAAGGCCTGCAGAAGTTCTCCATATTCCAGCAGGGCAACGGTGCTTACCACTGTTCGTCCTCCTTATCCCGGTCGGGTGGCTCATCGGGTCCTTCCAGATCCCTAAACCAATCTGACAACTCCTCTCCAAATTCCAGTGTTGCCGCTTGTAAGGTTTCGTTGACCTGCAGAAGGGTCTGGTAAGTGGGATGTTGCACATGTACCGGGATCTTATAAAGCCTGGGATCCGCTTTATCAAAGCCGGTACCGGCATTAAAAATAAACGGCCACAAGGTTTTGGAACAGGAATATCCGATCACATCCACCGGATGATGGCGCAGGTAAGCGGTGATTTTATCATGGATCTCCTGGAAAAAAACCTCCGATTCTCCCAGACGAACCCTTGAACCGGCCCTGGATTTCCCTTTGGTTTTCAGGTATTTGATTTGGCTTTTTCCTTGCTTTTTTCTAACCATATAGGCTCGAAAAACCCGATGCGAGAGGTTGTTACCATTTTCAAAATACCCCACGGCGGCGATTCCGGCACGAACCATAAACAGCACCCAGTTCCTTTCCTTTGGTCGGATTTTTCCGGTTTCCTCCTCCCATTGATAATTTAGAGAGAGCCGTAACGCACCCACACGTGTTCCTTCTTGATACAGGGTCAATTTGTGCTGTTCAGGAAGGTACTCCCATTCCATCGCCCTACCCGCGATCCATTCCAAAAATGCGGGGAGGGCATCGGCTTTGATCAGTCTGTGCATGTTGGAGTTGGGAAATTCATGGTTGGTTAAATGGATGTTTAGTATCAATCGATGGAGAAAACAGGTAGAATCATGGGACATTCATTTTCATTACCCGTCAATTTTACTACATTTATTTTCAAACCCAAAAAAACAGATCCATGAATATCGCCATGCTCGGTTCCGGCTTTATTGCCCGCTTTTATGCCAACACCCTTCACGACCAACGACGGAAGGACCGGATCCTCTCCGTCTACTCCCGAAACATTGCTAACGCCGAAAAGTTTGCGACTGATTATGGACTGAGTAGTTACGGAAGTGAAATGGAAAAAATCATCCAGGACCCAGCGGTAGAGGCCGTGATTGTGGCACTTCCCAATCATTTACACGAAGAGGCCGTCCTGGTCTGTGCAGCCGCTAAAAAGGCGGTTTTGTGTACCAAGCCCCTGGGGCGCAATGCCCGCGAAGCCAAACGCATGTTGGAGGCGGTGGAAAAAGCAGGTGTATTTGCCGGCTACCTGGAGGATCTGTGTTATACCTCCAAGTTTTTGAAATCCCTGGACAGCATAAAAGCAGGAAGTCTGGGCAAGATCCTGTGGACCAAATCCAGAGAAGCGCACCCGGGTCCGCACAGCGATTGGTTTTGGGATAAGGAAAAATCCGGTGGGGGAGCCATTATTGATTTGGGCTGCCATTGTGTAGAAATAAGCCGAAACTTTATAGGTAAAGGAGTGCGTCCGGTGGAAGTGATGTGCTGGGCAGCCACCCAGGTGCATCCCATTGATGCGGAGGACCACGCCATTGGTTTGGTGAAGTATGAAAACGGGGCCATTGGGCAATTTGAAGTTAGCTGGACCTTCCGGGGCGGAATGGATTTACGGGACGAGGTGATGGGTACCGAGGGTACGGTTTGGTTAAATGGTTTTTTGCGTACCGGATTTGAGATGTTTACGACGGGAAAA
>JAWLFL010000155.1:0-9187 GCA_041685605.1 Cyclobacterium sp.
GGAGTTTTTACGATTCCGATCATTTTTAGCATGGCCAACAGCCTACTGGTAGACAGGGGGTAGGGCATGTATATCAGATCATAACTACGGAGCATGAACAAAGCCCTAACCTGTTGGTCCAAAAATGGTATTTTGATTACCTTACCAACCGTATCCAGCCACTTGTATTTTTGATTTACATGGATGTCTACTTGAAATTCACCCGATTTTTCGAGTTCAATTTTCCCCATCAGGTAATGGCTGGGATTTATTCCGTTTAAGAAATTTTGATGGATCTTTTCGAAGGAGTAAGAGTTTATTAAAAGTACTTTAATTTTATTATTCATAATAAAAATAGATTTCTAATACGCTTCCAGTTTTTCAATGTTATTCATAATGTAGTTTGCCGTTGCCTTTTCGGAACACTTTTCCAACCACCACTGCCGGGTTTGCTGATGAATAGCTTCCAATTGGCGTTCATCCTGAAGAAGCTCTTTAGTAATCCTCAAGCCGGTTTCCCAATTTTCGATTTGAATAATAGGCGATCCCTGATAAAAGGGAGTCGGAGGCAGCGGTTCGGAAATGATGATACAGCCAGCTCTCATGGCTTCGAAATGCCGGAAACACTCTGTCATAAAATACCCTTTTGGACATAAGACAATTTTGGAATCAGCCAACACCTGACCGTATTTTTCGGGAGAATATCCCGCCTTAAATCCACTATTAAAAATAATAATGGAATCGCTGAAAAATTTGCTGAAATCACTTTTCAGCTTAATCAAAAATTTACGGTAATATTCATGGGTAAGCCATTTTTCCGGAGGCAGCAAAATTCCCAAACTGGAAAAGGTGCGATAAAAATTGATACGATTCATGTTGAGATTTCCCCTAAAAAAGACATTGTATTTTCTTTCCTTTATTTTCTTATCCGGGAATTCAGGAACACTATTAACGTACCCCAAAGCGAGGGGGAAAACATTACGCGTCTGAAACCGGGTACCGATGTAGGCCTTAAAAATCGCAAAATACTTATCAGCGTAAAAACTTGGATCCAGGCCCCCTTCGTCTGAAAAATAGAGTAATATTTTTTTCTTATCAGAGCGCAAATCAGCACTTGGAGGTATGCTATCCTTTTTGGAGCCCGGTTTTTTTTTATTTACTCTATGATTGGAGTAAATAAAAAATTCGAATTCAGTGAATCGCTTACCCAAAGCGTCTTTCAATTCTCCAATTATTCTTTCTATAAACAATGATTCATTCAGTTGTTCAAACTTGTAATCGGATTTCTCCTCGTAAAAAACGTTTGTCAGTCCAAACAATCTCATAAACTTCCTTTTAACACTAGTTCACCCATATTGGTAATAAAGAAATCAAGGTTATTTCCAGCCAATTTTGTAGTTATCACAAATCCTCATAACGGCCTTCTCTAATTTATCTGCGAATAGTTCAGAATTGAATTTTTCGCCATATATCCTCAGTGCCTGCTTTCCCATTGTTTGGGAAATCTCCGTGTTTTTTGCCAGGATATTCACCGCGGCGATCCAACCCTCCACATCACCCTTGTCAACAGTAATGCCAAATCCTTCTTTTTCGGCATCTAAATTAATAGAAGGATTTTTAGTTATTACGGTTGGTTTCCCCAGGGCAACTACATCCTGGAGGCTGGTCATTCCCTGGCAGCCTTCCAAACGCTCCGGGTATTTGAGCGGAATAAGAATAGCCCTTGAATCTTTGTAATAATTCAATAATTCAAAATAAGGAATAAATTTCGAATGAATACTCACGTTGGGAGGAATGTCCACCGTATTAGGGACGCTTTTAGGGGTGCAAAATATTTTCAAAGGGTAATTCAGTTTACGAAAAGCCTCAATCAAGGTCTCGTAATCCCGGGCCGTATGACCTGCACTGATAAAGTAACCCTTTTGGGGCGGCTCGTGGTTATTAATTTTCTTATAGAATTCGGTATCAGGACCCCATTGGGCTGCATCTATCTTTTTTAGGTCTTTAGGATCTGATATTTTCAAGGTCCGCAAGGTATTTTCCATCAGTTTTTCGCTTAAGAAAAGGATACCATCGTACCGAAGTAATATTTTTTTTGTCACCCACTTTACCACGGAGTAAGGAGAATTCATCCCAAAAAAGGGTTGGTGCACGGTTATCAAAATTGGCTTTCGATAAAGCCCCAAAAATTTCAATAGTATAAGGAACTTTGTATTCGACAAGGAATAAGGGGCATACAGAATATCGTAGTCCGCCGCATGCGTCAGGAGCCGTACCTGCTGGTCCAAATGTTTAACACCGATAAAATTTCCCAATCTATTGAGAATGGGATATTTCTCATGGGTAAAAATAGAAACCGACACAGAACCCCTTCTCTCGAGCTCCACCTTTCCCCAAACATGGTGGCTGCCACTAGTCCCCTTTTTCCACAGATCGTAAGCATTCTCCATGGAATAATTATTTACCAGCATCAATCTTGGTTTCATTCTGTTGTTAAATAAAAAATATTGCTCCCAAGACATGCTAGCTAGATTTTCGATTCAGTTTCATTCTCTCTTGAAATAGTATTTTTACAAAAGCAATATTGGTTGTTAAATATCTTTTCCACATTCTTCCGGGCTCCTGCATGGTCCTGAAAAACCATTCCAAACCGATGTCTTGCATCCAGAGGGGTGCTCTTTTTATCTTTCCCGATACCACATCAAAACTCCCCCCCACTCCCATTATAAAGGGCACTTTCATCTCACCTTTATATTTGTTCAGGAAAATTTCTTTTTTCGGAGAACTCATGGCCACAAATAAGATATCAGCATGAGAATCTCGTATCTGCCGGGCAATTTCAAGCTCTTCTTCCTTGCCGAAATACCCATTTCTTAACCCCGCTATTATATTTTCCCCATACTTCTCCTTATAAATAGCGACTACCTTCGCAACCACCTCTTGCTTTGCCCCCAGAAAAAAGACCTTGTATTTTTTCTTATGCGCCAGGGCAATCAGGTTTTCCATCAGGTCAATTCCAGCTACCCGTTCGGGTAAGTGTTGTTTTAATAATCTAGCTGCCCAAACAATGGATTGTCCATCAGCATTAATAATATCGCAGTCGACGATCGAATCCCTTAACTCAGGATCCTTCTGGGCATTTACCAGCTTGGCAGCATTCACTACCACATGGTGTAAACTTTCTTTCCTCTGAATGCTTTGATCAATCAGGTCAACTGTCTGCTCCATGGTTAGGGAGTCTACAGGTACATTGCAAATTTCAATTCTTTTTACATTTTCCATTGGTACAACTTAGTGGTTTTATAATTGCTGTTTCCGTTACCAAAAAGTATTCCACGTGTTACACGTGTTTCCAGGTATTAGTGCCTTTAGTCTTCATTTTCTTTTGCTATTTTCTCCCTATACAAGGAGGGCTCATTTCTGAAAAAAACGGCGAATGAAAGAAACATCCACGCCTGCGCCCATCGCATATAAGGAATTTTTGACGTAAAGTACTTATTTATTTGGTAAAAGAAATAACCTTTCGGCGATTGCATGTTATTTATCGTCCAATCCATCACTTTTTTTGCCATTTCTTTGTTTTCCTGAAATAAGCCCAACTTATCCAGTGTAATAACTAACTGCGTGGGAGCATGTATATCTACCGGATAAATACTATTATTGTAATATTTAGCAATTCCCTCTTCTGTAAAAAAAGTGTCCAGGTAATACCCAAGCCCTTTTTTTAAGTATGCATCAAATTCGTGATCTCCTGTATACCTGGCATAATCCGACAAGCATTCCAGATTATACCCGGTGTGAAAATTATCTATCCACTGGTGAAAGGGCAGGGTGCCGTAACTCCAGGCTCCATTTTCCTGCTGATAGCCACAGGCAAAGATAACTGCTTTTCTTGCTTCCTGATAAAGGTACTCCTCCTTTGTATACCCATACACCCTACTTAACAACCTGGCCCCCAATAAGGAGGCGTTAAAAACCACACTCTTATCCAAAGGAGAGTACGAAAAGGAAAAATTCCCGTTCTCATCGTACGTCCGGTAGAGATCTTTTAAAACAAAATCGCAAGCACTTCTGGCCGCATCAAAATAAGCTTGCTTTTTTGTGAGTTCATAGGCATCTAGCAATGAACAAGTGACGAAGGTAGTAGCCACTACCGTTGGTGTGTATCTTGGCTGAAAGAAAGCCCTGGCCTGCCAATCAAAATTATACCCCCAGCAACTTCCACTCCAGCCCTTACTTTGAGTTTCCAAAATCTTATCTCCAAAAAAATGAACCTTTTCCAACCACTCTCCTTTCGGTTCCATCGCATACAAATTACAATAGGAAGAAAGAAAAAGCCCCAAGGCCTTGGGATTATATTCCTTAGGCACGCCTACTAACGGTCTTAGATTTAGTGGAGCCCGCTTGAAAAATTGGGTCCAGGCAAGTTTTACAATCCTGGACTTGGAAAGCAGTGGTATTTTCTGAAATAACCGACTGTTCAGGCTATCGTATGGATCGTATCCTTTAAACGCTTCTGCCTCACAGAAAGCCTCTAATTTTGAAAAAGAATCATAGAACTGCGTAGATTCAGTAGAGGGTGCCTTAGCTGATGCCATTTTTCACGCTGTTTTTTCGGTTTTCAATTCATTTTTTATCCGGTAGACGGCCTCCTTTAAAGTGAGAAATGAAAGCCTCCCCTTATTGGCCCGTAGAAAAGCCTCAAATGTTTCGGAATGAATAAACTCCTTTGAGTGGCCTATCAATACAAAAGGATGAAAGTCGTAAGGGCTCTTTCCGGCAATGCCTCTGGCATCTTTCAAATACCGCTGTAGTTTACCTTTGGAAAAAAGACAAAAGTCCCAGGTAAGGTGCTCTTTCTCAAGGAAATATTTGATCTTCCCCAATATAGAACTTCTTCCCTCTACCTTATCTTTAATCTTATCCAGATTCGAGCGCTTGTTTTTCAGAGCAATCCGGATCCGTTGGCTATCGTATTTTCTAAACCTTGTGATTGATTGAGAGAAAATAGGTAATTCGATCAGTCCCTCCTCCCCGTCTTCGGGCTTTTCGACCGCACTTTTCACCATCCAGTAGGGGCTGTCCCTGCTCAGGTGACGGAAATCATACCGGTAATATTCGTTATCAATGAATGCCCCCGGAATGACCGAAGAGTCTGCCACAAACCCTAATTTACGTAAAACCGTAACGATCTCCTCCGATGGCGTAATACTAAAGCCTCCCGCCCTGAATATCGTACACTCGTAGGCGGGGTCTACTTGCCGAATCAGTTCTTCAATGCCTTTTTTTCCTTTGACTAACAAATCTTCCAGACTAATTGGAAAATTTTCATCCGGCGTTAACGGAACCCGGGTAAGCTTCCAGTACCGGTTATCCGGGTACCACCTCCCATTTTTAAAGCTTGCATTTACCCAATGGGGGTGAATGTGCAACTGTATATCATGGCCTTCCAAATACGCTTGCTTCAACTGATCCTCTATGGCCGTTACCGGATTATTTTCATATCCCATTGCATTGCCGGATTGCCAGACTTCTTTCATGCGCAGGTACTCCATTACTTCAAAAAAGAGAGTGGTCTTGATTCCGTAATGCTTACAAACCTTCAAATATTCACGGGTAGGCTCAATCATGGTATCGAATACACTTCCCGAACCATCGCCATATAATTCATAATCTAACGTGAGGATTAAATGGGAAACAGCATGCTTGTTATTTTTCATCTCAAAAATTATCTTTAATGTATCCCAGAAGCTGGCTGGCTCTTGAACGCCAGGAATTTCTAGAGGCGATCGCAATGCGTTCCCTGACCAGACTGTCTGTATTCTCGTTATATGCCTGTACGATCTGGTTTACAAATTCTTCATCATTGTTCGCTTTATAAACCGTCCCGGAAGGAAATTCCCAATGCCTCACATTTGGCAAATTGGTGATAACTGACGGAAGGCCACTGGCCAGATATTGCCACATTTTGTTAGGTGTCCTTCCACTGTTGGGATCTTCCAGGTAGTAAGGCGCAATCGCTACATCCATTCGCTCCAATTCCCGACCTAATGGATCTCCGGTCATGACCCCATGTGAAATTACTTTTTCCGAAGGCCGAAGGTAATCTAGAAAATCATCAGCTATGGGCCCGATCAGGTGAAGTTCGACATGTTCAATCTTCAAAATGGCGTTCATCAAATCCACCGGTGTCTTTTTCTTATCGAGAAAACCAAGCAATACCACTTTCAGCCTGCCATCGGGTTTTCGCTTACGGATTTCATCCGCTTTACTTTTGGAAAAATCAGGTGCCCCTAAAGGAAGTTCATAGGATTTCGGATTTACCAGTCCGAAATCATCCACCAGTTTTTTTGCCGTTGCAATCGTGAAAGTAGCCGTCTTCAGCAATCTGTTTTGAGTAAAACGGGTATATGCTTTTACCGCTGCGGGTACCTGCACATTGTTTATATAATCATCACTGGCAAAGTAGATGAATTTCTTAAAATAGCTCCCGATCAGATGTGCCCCAAAATCGGAACAAATCAAAATCACCTCCCGTCCTTCGAAGTGCTTTCTCAGTTTCGGGAACAACCACATCTGGTATGCTTCGTTCACGAATGGCATGCGGTACCTGATCCTACGGCTTACCGGAAAGGATGGCAGCATCAGGTTAAAATTATCATTCACCTTTTTAAGGGTCAACCCCGGTTTTCCCTTCAAATTGGAGGACACAAACGTTACCTTGTGATTCTCTGAAAGCGCCTGGGCCAGCTGATGCCTCGAGCGGGGTGGGCTATCCCAAACGGTATTGGTATAAATTACAAATTCCATTTTCTGCTACTACTGTTTCTTTTGGGAATAGGCTGTCCGAGAAAGGCCATCTTCCAAGCATTTTTTTGCATGTAAATAAACGGCCTCGTTACTTACGGTATAAAATACCGCTCCCTTTCTTTCCACCGAAATATAATCTGAACAACCCGTTTCTTTTAAAAATCCACAGGAGGATATGATTGAATTTACCTTGTCCGGTTGGTGTAAATAGGTCGCTACTTCCATCATCTTGCCATAGTAATTCATCTTTCCCTCAAATCGCTTCTCAGAATAAATTTCCAATTTATCCTTCAGAAACAAATCTTCACAGGAGTGAAAAAAAGAATTGATCTCTACGCCCAAGCCCAGGGTTTTGCTTTCAGGTAAAAGCCTGGTTTTGTAATAGGGACTCTTTTCATCATAAGGATATTCTGAAAGGTGGTGTTCTTCAATTAACCAGTCCCTGTCCTTCCCCCAGGCACTTAATGCTTTCACGGGATGTGGACTGAGCAGGACACCCTCGGATTCCTTAAAAACCTGAGTCAATACCCCCATATAAGAGCGGGAAGTATGTACGTCGAACACATTATTCTCCTGAATCCAGTAAAAAGCATGACCAGTAGGATAAAAGGGCATTACCAAATTGCCCGAATGACCAACCAATTTTTTTAATAATACTACTGTATCCTGCGGGGAAAAGGCAGCGTTCAAGTTTCCAAAGCTGGAATGGATTATGAGGCTATCTCCTTTCTTAATACCTAAATCCTCGGTTAATATTCGCTCAAATTCCTCCAGCTCCAACGGTACCCGCTCCTCCCTGGAAAGGGTAAAACTTCTTTTATACCTTCTTTTGGCCTTTCGAATAACATTTTTTAATTCGAGAGGGGTCAAATACTTAATGTATTTAAATGCCTTGTCTAATACCTTTCCCACGTCAAAAGTAACATTAAGGTGAATGAACCGAACCGACTCAAACCGTTACCTCTTCAAGTGCTATGTTCTGTGGCAAACCAGTAGAAAGGCTATCCAGAATTTTGAACGTTGTCAAGGTAGTCAGGCAAATTGACTCAAATGAAATGGGGCTTCCTTTTCCTTCTTTTACCTGATCCAGAAAACGGTACACTTCCTCTTTATGGCCTTTTCCTGCGGACTTCAGTTTGACCAGTTTGTTATCTTTGTGGATACTGCCACTTCTAAAGTCGTGAATGATACCAATTTTACCCCCTCCGAAAACTTCAATGTTTTCCTTCGGAAGCGATTTGTCCCCATTAGCAAGATAGGTCAAATTTCCCACCGAACCATTGCTAAATTTAATACTTATGGCCAGATTGTCGGCAGAAATCATTTTATCGTTATTTGTATTGATGGCTTCTGCATATACTTTTACAGGAAGAGCATCTGTGAAATACTGCATCAGGTCAATAAAATGACATACCTCACCAATAATTCGACCGCCCCCTATTTCCGGTATCTGGGACCAGTGGTCCTTGGGAATAAAGCCAGCATTTACCCGGATGCTTACTACCAGAGGTTCGCCAAGGTTTGAAAATTCCTTTTTAATCTCTTCTGCCACTGGGGCAAACCGACGATTGAAGCCGACCATGAGCGACTTATCCGAGCTCTTCTGGGTGTGAACGACCTCCTTAAGCTGCTCCAAATTCATGGCTAGTGGTTTTTCTACAAATACGTTTTTGTCTGCTTTCAAGCCATCAATGACAAAAGAAGCATGAGAAACGTGGGGAGTAGCGATAAATATGGTATTGATTTGCTTGTTCTCCAACACATCCTTGGCATCCGATGAGCAAAAATTAAACTTAAACTTATCCAACACACTTTTTGAGGTAATTCCCTTGGAGGTTACTACCCCATCCAGAGAAGCTCCCCAGGATTTTGCATTTGGTATCAAATAACTTTGGGCAAAACTGCCTGCCCCGATGAATCCTGTGTTGATGGCATTTATAGGCTCTTGATTTACTTCTGTTTTCGACTGAAGTTTATTTACTGCGCTTTTGTACTTAAGCAAAATTCCAATATGAGGTTCCTTTACTTTACCCATGACAATATCGTAGGCCTTTTCTGCCTCATCGATGTCAAACAAATGGGTAATTAGCGGTTTGATGTCGATGGCCCTTTCGGCGATTAAATCAAGAAATGCCTCCATGTTTCGCTGTTCCGTCCAGCGCACGTAGGCATAGGGGTAATCCTTACCTAACTCTTCGTAGTCCACGTCATACCTGCCGGGTCCGTAGGAGCAGGAAATCTTCAGCTCCAGCTCATTTTTATAAAAGAAGGGTTCCCGGGGAATATCCATTTTTACCGCTCCCACAACGATGATTTTTCCTTTTTTACGAGCAATTTCCGTGGATAGTACAATCGGATCGTTGGTTGGGGTAGCAGCCGTAATGATGATTGAATCGAA
>JAWLFL010000019.1:0-34895 GCA_041685605.1 Cyclobacterium sp.
TGTAATTAACGCCGTTTTCATAGAGTGTATATTATAATTGCTATTAAAAATAATTGACTAGTTTAATTTGACCTGTTTAATGCGGTCGACATTTTCAAGAAACCAGGTATACGTTTCCTGAATCCCCTGCTCCAGGCCAATGGTAGCCTGCCAGCCTGCTTCTTTCATTTTACTGACATCCATTAACTTCCTGGGCGTTCCGTCCGGCTTACTACTATCCCAGATGATTTCGCCCTGATGACCGGTGATTTTCTGAATCAATTCGGCAAGTGATTTGATCGTGAGGTCTTTTCCTGTACCCACATTGTACAGATTATCCGTAAAGGTATTTTCCAATGCAAAACATACCGCATCTGCCATGTCATGCACGTGTAAAAACTCGCGAAGCGGAGCACCGGTTCCCCATAACGTCACCGGAATATTTCCATTGATCTTAGCCTCGTGGAACTTTCGAATCATTGCCGGCAGGACATGAGAGGTTTCCAGATCAAAATTATCATAAGGTCCGTACAAGTTGGTAGGCATCAGGCTTACAAAATCTTTTCCGTACTGCTTTCTAATAGCCTCGCAAGCTTTGACTCCTGCAATTTTTGCCAGGGCATACCATTGATTGGTAGGCTCCAGCGAACCACTTAGTAAGACATCCTCCCGAAGCGGTTGGGGGGCAAGTTTGGGATAAATGCAAGAACTCCCCAGAAAAATAAACTTTTCTACGCCGTTTTGCAGGGAAGAATCAATCAGGTTATTTTGAATAATGAGGTTGTCCATTAAGAATGGATAGGGATAATTGTTATTTGCCATGATGCCCCCTACCCTGGCTGCGGCATCAATGACTATGGCCGGACGTTCATGCTTAAAAAATCGCTGGACCTCCAACTGGTTTTTTAAGTCAAGTTCCTTGCTGCTAAGGCCTACTAATTGTTGGTAGTCTTTCTTCTCCAGGGCTCTCCAGATGGCTGAGCCTACCATGCCTTTATGTCCTGCGATGTATATTTTGGCTTGTTTATGCATTGGGTACTTAGTTTAATAGTCCGGGATTTTCTTTTTCCAATTTTTCGTACACCTTTTTAACGTCTTGCGCATTGGCCCGGTTCAATACCAAAATGGCATCTGCAGTTTCTACCAATACCAGATCCTGTACCCCTACGAATTCCACGTGTTTCTCTCCCGTTCCCAAAACCAGGTTATTCCCCTTTCTTTCCTTACTATCTTCCGGAAAATAATCAAACAATGCCTCAAATGATCCCATATCTGACCAGGTAAAAGTGGAGGGAACCACCCTGATTTTATCGGACCTTTCCATGACCGCATAATCTACACTAATAGACGGGATTTCCATGCTTTGCTCTTTAGGTAGAAAGCCCTCTTTTGCCTGACCCAGCGCTTGCTTGGATTTTTCATAAACCTCGGGTTCATGCATTTGGAGCTGCTTGAGATAGGTATCTGCGGTGAAACAAAACATCCCACTGTTCCACAAGAAATTACCTTTTTCCAAAAATTCCCTTGCAGTGGCCAAATCCGGTTTTTCTCTAAAACTTAACACCTCATTTTCCTGGTGTTCGATGTACCCGAAACCCGTTTCCGGACGGGTTGGCACCAAACCAAAAGTCACCAGAAACCCTTTTTGAGCCAAATTTACTGCCTGGGTCAGTGCGGCTTCATATCTTTTTTGATCCCCTATCAAATGGTCCGAGGGGGTAACCAGCATGACGGAATCGGCAGGTAAGGAAAATGCAGCAAATGCAATGGCCGCTGCTGTATTTCGGGGGCTTGCTTCTACCAATTCCTGGAAAGGGATTTTTTTCTCATCCAAAATTTGCCGGGACAGGTGGTAATTATCCACCCCTCCCACTACCATGACCTGATCACAGACGGTCGTATTCCGTAGCACCGTTTTTTCAAAAAGAGACTGCTCCTCAAAAATGGGTAAATACTGTTTTGGTTTGGTTTTTCTGGAAAGGGGCCAAAGCCGGCTACCTACTCCTCCAGATAATACCACATTGACGATTTTCATGCGTTACGTTTTTGCTTTTGCTCCAAAAACCCAAGTCCCACGCTCGGGTTAGAATCTACAAAATATAATTCAATTAATAAACACAAAGACATTGACGGGACAGACTTTTATTGCGGTCATAAAAATAAAACTTAAATAATTGCTGTTAAGTTTGTTGTAAAGATGCAGCTTTTACTATCCGATTTACAAGTCAAAAGTAAATAAAAAAATTAAAACGTTAAAAAATTATCTGAAATACACTTTAATAATTTTAAAAATCATTTCATTTGATATAAAATTCCTGTCAAAAGAAAAAAGGGACGAAACAATAAAAAATTAGTAAGCCAATAATTAAATGATGCCCAAAAAATTCGGTAATTTAGACTTTTAACCCTCGAATATATGACTGAAAAGTTACACTGGTACGTCATGTACACAGCTCCCAGAGCGGAGAAAAAGGTAGCACAGCGATTAAAAGAAAAGGAAATTAAGGTTTACTTGCCTATCATTGATGAGGTCCGACAATGGAGCGATCGAAAAAAAAAGGTGCAAAAGCCACTATTTAACGGGTACCTCTTTGTACATACCAGCAAAGAAAGGCTTTGGGAATCCTTACAGGTGAGTGGTGCGGTAAAATTCATTAATTTTTCCGGGGAACATGCGGTGGTTCAGCAACATGAAATTGATGCCATCCAACGCGTAATAGAAACCGGTGTGGCCGTGGAAGTGGACACCGGAAACATCGAACAGGGAGAAATGGTCCATATCCTGGGAGGTCCCCTGCAGGGGTTAAAGGGTGAATGTATCCAGAAATCCAACCAGGATTATTTCATCATTCGCATTCCAAGTATCAACCAAAGCATGCTCGTGAAGGTGCCTCGCAAATTTTTGGAGGTGATCCGCGAATAATAATACCAAATCCCTAACAATCACCCTTGTTTTTTAATAACTTCGCCAAATTATAGGCTTAATTCTTTTTATTATATTAAATAAGGTGCAATGGGCATCTTATCGACACTTAACCTGCTTTCTGATGGAAAAACATACGTATGGCACTGGCTTGATAGGTAACTGCAGCTATATCGCCCACATTGAAAAAAACACCAACATAAGTTGGCTATGTTTACCCCGGTTTGATAGCGATTTTCTTTTTGGTAGTATGTTGGATAAAGAAACAGGGGGAGAATTTACGGTATTGCCACAAAATGGGGGGTACACTTCTCGCCAGGAATACCTGGAAAATACCAACATTCTAGAGACTTATGTGGAAAGTTCTTCCGGAGAGGCCTACAAAATCACCGATTTTGCACCGCGTTTTTTAAATTTTGACCGGTATTTCAAGCCTTTAATGCTAGTCAGAAAAATTGAGCCTCTGAATGGGGAACCCAAAATAAAAATCAATTGCCAGCCAGTTGGAAATTACGGACAACAAAAGCTTACTGCCACTGCCGGCAGTAACCATATCCAATTTAGTGGCAGGGATCAACCTGTGAGGCTAACCACCAATTGTTCCATTACCTACATCACGGAAGAACAAGAATTCAGACTTCAACGAACGGTATATCTGGTTCTCACCTATGGTTCCCCCCTGGAGGCGCCCATTGAAAGCACCATCGAAAAGTTCCTGAATGCCACTTGCCAGTATTGGAGAAATTGGGTGAAATCCACCAGTATCCCTAACATTTATCAACGGCTGGTCGTCCGGTCTTCTTTGGTGCTAAAAATCCACCAATATGAAGATACCGGAGGGATCATTGCCTCGTCTACTTCCAGCTTGCCCGAATCACCCGGGTCCACCCGAAATTGGGATTACCGATACTGCTGGATGCGGGATGCCTATTACACGCTTAATGTATTTAATCATCTAGGCCATTTTGAGGAATTAGAACGCTATTTTGAATACATCCAAAATCTACCTACCGATGCAAAAGGCAGGTATCAACCACTGTATTCTATCTCCGGATCGTCAAAGTTACCGGAAATTGTGGCGGACCTGGAGGGGTATATGGGAAATAAACCGGTTCGTTTCGGAAACCAGGCCTACACACACGTGCAAAATGACCTTTACGGGCAGGTGCTGGTAAGCCTTCTTCCCCTCTATGCTGACAAGCGATTCATTGAATCTGAGAAAAGCCATTCCAAACCTTTTATCAATAACCTGTTGCAAAAAATTGAAGAAACCATGGACGAGAAAGATGCCGGGTTATGGGAATTCAGAAACTTAAAACAGGAGCATTGTTACACCTTCCTCTTTCACTGGGCAGGGGCCAGTGCAGCCATAAAAATCGCCGACCGGCTTTCAGACGACGAAATGCGGGCCAAAGCAATCGAACTGAAAAACAAGGCGATTAGAAAAATTGAAGCCTGTTTCATCCCGGAACGGAAAGCCTATGCACAGGCTATCGGTACCAAAAACATGGATGCCAGCACCTTGCAGCTAATCACCATGGGGTATTTCGGACAGGATATCGAAAGTGCCAACAATCACCTAAAAGCATTGGAAGAAGATTTATTGGCAAAGGATTACCTGTTTTACCGATACAAGCATCAGGATGATTTTGGGGAGCCGGAGACGACATTTTTAATTTGTGCCTTTTGGTACATCGAAGCGCTGGCTTGTGTAAACCGACTGGATGAAGCCATGGAAGGATTTGAAACGTTGAGTAAATACTGCAACCACCTGAAATTGTTTTCCGAAGACGTGGACCAACATACCGGCAGTCAATGGGGAAATTTTCCGCAGACCTACAGTCACGTGGGCATGCTGAATGCGGCTTACCGGATCGATAAAAAACTTGACAAACCAAATTTCATTGTTTGACGGCTTGCTTATCAAGGGCAGGATTTCGTGTACTCATTTCTTTGTTTCGGACCACCAGGATCCAGTCCTGCTCCAGTTTTAAGTATCCGTAATCGTAACAATATCCGTAAACATTCCCTTTTTTATTGGTATAGGTATGGGTGCGGTATTTGAAAAGAAAGCCTTTTTCCAGTAATTTTTCCCGGGATATCTTGGCCGTGTCCTCCGTGTCTGGTAGGATTCCAGCCAAGATATTCCGGTTTTTCTTTAACGCATTATTAATATTCCGGATCAAGTTATTACTTCCTGATTTCATTTGATTATTGTAATGGTTTCTACAATAATCATCACAAAACTTCTTATCGACCCGCCCAGCCAATGGCTTTTCACAACTTAGACATTTTTTTGGATGTATTGCCATAAAAAAGCTTTTTAAATGTAAAATTATGCATAATATATGTATAAAAAGTGATTTAACAAATATTCGTAATCGTTTTTAAACGTTTACAAACGCTTACAAACGGTTTTAAACGAAAAACACCCGAATAAATTTGGGTCCTGTCTGCAACTTTGTCCTGTTCCAAATCGGAAAATTGTATTAATTCTCACTAAAACTTTACATGTCATGAACGCTATCAAAAACAAAGTACAACTGATCGGAAGACTGGGCGCAAAAGCAGATTTTAAAACCGTAAACGGCAACACCCCCATGGTCCGGCTAAACCTGGCTACCAATGAATCCTACAAAAACAACAAAGGGGAAAAAATTGAAGAAACCTATTGGCACCACCTGGTTGCTTTTGGAAAATCGGCAGAAATCATCCACAAGTATACCGATAAGGGCTCTGAGATTTGCATACAGGGAAAACTGGTCAGTAGGTCTTACGAAGACAAAGACGGAAACAGAAAATACATTACGGAAGTGCAAGTCAATGATGTCTTGCTAATGGGCGAAAAAGTAAAAGCCTAAAACCAGTAGCTTTTTCAACTTACTTTTTGGTATTCCATTTTTTTTATGGAACCCGGTGGAGTCTGGGCGGCTCCACCGGTTTCATACCTTTTACATCGTCTTGATCGTTGCCATTAAACCTCAACCAACTTAAAAAATGATTCTAACAAAATCAGCGCGGCACGATTTTTTTTCAAAGCTAGCCCCGAAAATGATCCTTACCATTGAGGGTGAATTTCCGCCTTGAAATACCTATCATAAAGGGCTTTTATAGCCTCCATTTCTTCTCTTTCAAATCCGGGCAATCCGGCTGCTGCCACGTTTGACCGAACCTGCTCCAATTTGGAGGCACCGGGAATCACCGTGGACACGGCATCAAACATCAATACCCAGCGGATGGCCAGGGAAGCCAATGGTGCTTTTTCTCCAAACATTGCCTTCAACTCTTTCACCGCCTGAATCCCTTTTTCCAGGGGAATTCCTGAAAAGGTCTCTCCCTTATCAAAAGCCTCTCCATTTCGATTGAAATGACGGTGGTCCTCCGGATGAAAGGAGGTTTCCTCGGTGATTTTACCCGATAACAAACCACTGGCAAGGGGAACCCTTACGATGACCCCACACTCATTTTTTTTGGCTTGCTCGAAAAAGTGATCCGAAGGCTTTTGCCGGAACATGTTAAAAATAATCTGGACCGTAGTTACATTGGAATAGCGCATCGCCTGAAGTGCCTCGTCCACCTTTTCTACACTGACTCCCATATTCCTTATCTTGCCCTCCTTTCTAAGGTCTTCAAAAAGGCCAAAAATTTCATCTCTCTGATACACAGGCCCCGGGGGACAATGGAGTTGAATCAGATCGATGGTTTCCAATCCCAAATTCTTCAAACTTGCCTCTACATAGCCTCTCAGGCTTTCCGGGGTATAGCCCTCACTGACGTGGGGCTGTATCTGCCGACCGCATTTGGTGGCCACATAAACTTCCTCACTTCGCTCCCTAAGCACTTTTCCGACGGCAGCTTCACTCGCCCCTGCATCGTATACATCGGCCGTATCGATAAAGTTAACCCCTTGATCAATGGCCTCATGGATGATCCGGTTTGCTGCTTTGGAATCGAAGGTGCCTCCCCAGCCGCCTCCAACCTGCCAGGTTCCTAAAGAGACCTCTGAAATCATTAAATCTGTTTTCCCTAATTTTCTGTAATTCATAATTTGCCGGTAACGTTAAAACTCTATCAATTAATCCTTATATTTCTGAACCAATATAAATCCAAACGAAAAGAATGCTCACGAGAAGGAAATTTATGGCAGCGCTTTCAGCGATTGGGCTGGGAGCAGGAATTCCGTTTCAATCCAAATCAACCCCCCAATCCACTATGATCGTACATCAAGTATTTTTCTGGTTGCACCATCCCGAGAAAGACATGCAAGCCGTTTGGGAAGGCTGCAAGAAAATTGCCGGCACCAAAAGCGTGAAAGATTACCAACTCGGAAAGCCCGCAGGTACCGCCCGCCGAGAGGTGGTAGATCACAGTTTTCACATTTCACTAACCGTCTATTTCGACAGTCTGGAGGCACATGACCTATACCAGACGGACCCCATTCACCTGGCCTTTGTCGATGATCACAAAGACAAATGGTCACAGGTGAAAGTCTATGATTTTGAGGTCTAATCGGTTTCTGCTTTCAGGTCATGGTACCTGAAAGCGGCCCTTTTTTAATTTTCTACCTTTTCTATAATCAGATTATGGTTGGTATATATGCATATATCGGCTGCAATATTCAAGCTTTCCCTAACGATTTCCTCTGCGGTTAATTGGGGAGCGTATTTCTTCATCGCTCTGGCTGCTGCTTGTGCGTACATGCTTCCCGATCCAATGGTGGCGATGCCCAGGTCAGGTTCGATCACATCTCCTGTCCCTGATAGGATAAGAATATCCGTAGCGTCAGCTACAATCATCATGGCCTCCAGTTTACTTAGCATCCGGTCGGTTCGCCAGTCTTTAGCCAGCTCCACAGCTGCCCGCTTCATATTATTACTATAAGCTCCCAGCTTTTCTTCAAATTTTTCCAGCAAGGTGAAGGCATCTGCCGTAGACCCCGCAAACCCGGTAACTATCTTCCCTCCCTGTAATTTACGGATTTTATTAACGCTGCTTTTGGCAACGGTATTCCCCAAAGTAGCTTGCCCGTCGGCTCCGATGGCTACCTGACCTTCGTGCCGGATGGCTACTACGGTAGTGGATTTTAGTCGTTCCATTTTTTCGATAATCTAACGTTTATGCATTTCGTTTTAAAAACAAAAAGCCCTATTTCTAGGACTTTCTGAACGTGCTATCTTTTCCGATCTGTCATCAGATAAGCAACCGGACAGGATCTTCCAGTAGGTTCTTGACGGTTTGCAAAAAGGCGGAGCCAATGGCACCGTCCACCACCCGGTGATCACAAGACAGGGTCACCTTCATCAGGTTTCCCGGCACGATTTCACCATCCTTCACGATAGGTGTCTGCCGGATCCCCCCTATAGCGAGAATACAGGCATCAGGTGGGTTGATAATGGCGGTAAACTCGTCGATTCCAAACATTCCGAGGTTGGATACCGTGAAGGTATTTCCTTCCCAATCCTTCGGCTGCAGCTCTTTATTCTTTGCCTTGCCGGCGAGTGTTTTGGCTTCCTTAGAAATTTGTGAAAGGGACTTACTATCTGCAAATCGAATAACCGGCACCAACAAGCCCTCTTCTACCGCTACCGCCATTCCAATATGGACATGATCATTATACCTGATCTTATCTCCCATCCATGCTGAGTTGACATTCGGATGCTGCTTCAAGGATGCAGCGACCGCTTTGATGACCATATCGTTGAAAGAAATTTTTACCGGAGCCACCTCATTCATACTTTTCCTGGCCTCAATGGCTTTATCCATGTTGATTTCCATGGTCAGGTAAAAGTGAGGTGCCGTAAACTTGCTCTCGGCAAGCCTCTTTGCAATCACTTTTCGCATTTGAGATACTTTCTCCTCACGGAAGGATTCCTTACCTACACCCGCAGAAGTACTGGCAGCGGCTGCGGCAGGAGCTTTGGCCGGATCGAAGTTTTCAATATCCTTTTTAATAATCCGTCCGCCGTCTCCGGAACCTTTTACCAGAGAGATATCGATACCTTTTTCTTTCGCCATCTTTTTGGCAAGCGGAGAGGCCTTTATTCTTCCATTGGAGCTGGAACTCCCCGTGTCCGCCGTCTTTTCCGGTTGGGATTCACTTTTCGGTGAGGATTTTTCTTCCTCCTTTTCTGCTTTCGGAGCCGCTTTGTCTTCTCCTGCAGGTTTTTCCTTTTGTTGTTTGTGCGCTTTTAATAAGGTTTCGTAATCAGCGTCCTTCTCGCCAATGATGGCAATGATGCCGTTCACCTCCACAGAATCCCCTTCCTCGACACCAATGTGAAGCAAGGTACCATCATCATAGGATTCCAGCTCCATGGTGGCTTTATCCGTCTCCACTTCGGCAAGCACATCGCCGGATTTCACTTCATCCCCAACTTTTTTTAACCAACTGGCGATGGTTCCTTCCTGCATGGTATCACTCATTTTAGGCATGGTGATTACCGTAGCATTGATTTCAGATGTATCGATCTTTTCAGCTCCTTTTTCGGAATCGCCTTCACTTTTCGTAGCCTCGGCCTCTTCTTCCGGTTCTTCTTTTGACTCTTTGGAGGCCTCTCCATCTCCTCCGGACTTAATTTCTTTGAGGAGTTCATCTATATTTTCGCCTTTTTCACCCAATATGGCAATGACCCCATTAACAGGAACGGAATCCTTCTCCTCCACGCCTATGTGAAGTAAAATTCCTTCATCGTAAGATTCCAGTTCCATGGTTGCCTTATCTGTCTCCACCTCTGCCAGAATATCACCTGGTTTTATCTCATCCCCCACTTTTTTTAACCATTGTGCGATCACCCCTTCTTCCATGGTGTCACTCATTTTGGGCATTCGTATTATTTCGGCCATAAGTTAAATTATTCGAATTCATGTTTTCAGCAATCCAAAAATAGTTCTTAAAATAGGTTTATCAAATTTAATAATAGTATTTTCACGTAAGAAATATTAATGGAACGCCCCCAGCTGTCGAATGCTTGTCCAGAAAGAGTCTAAATACAATCCACACCAATTTTCAATCAACGGTCACCTGCAAACCCTAATTCCCGCCCTTTTCAGAAAAAAAATACCTTTACCATTTGAGAGAGAACGGATTAGTACCAAGGACGGCGATTTCCTGGACCTGGATTGGCTCAGACAGGGAAGTTCAGATGTGGTCATCATCAGCCATGGCCTGGAAGGAAATAGCCAGCGGCCCTACATGAGCGGCATGGCCGAAAACTTTTTCAACAAGGGGTATGATGTACTTAACTGGAATTTTAGAGGTTGTAGTGGTTCGGTCAATCGAAAGCTGGTGTTTTATCACTCTGGGGCTAGTCATGACCTGGAACAAGTGGTGCTTCATGCCGAAAAAAACTACCGATTCCTCTATTTAATCGGCTTTAGTTTGGGAGGAAACCTGACGTTAAAGTACCTGGGAGAAAAGGAGTGGCCGGGCCATCAAAAAATAAAAAAAGCAGTGGCCATCTCCGTTCCCCTGGACCTGGATGGCTCTAGCCAGCAGATTGACAAAATCAATAATAAACTATATGCCTATCATTTTCTTTATTCGTTAAAGCGAAAAATACGGCAAAAAGCAGTGCAATTCCCAGAAATCGTTAGGGGAAAATCCCTGCATCGAATACGCACCCTACGAAACTTTGACGATGCTTTTACCGCTCCATTGCACGGTTTTAAAGATGCAGCGGATTACTACAGGCAATGTTCTGCGCTTCAATTCCTACCCGCTACACGCAAGCCGACGTTGGTATTGAACGCCCGGAATGATCCTTTTTTGAGTGCTTCTTGTTATCCAAAAGATTGGGAGGCAAATCCGGCTTATATCTGCCTGCACTACCCCCGGCAGGGAGGACATGTAGGCTTCAGTCCGCGAGCAAAAAATGAGCGTTATTGGTCCGAAGTCCGGGCACTTGAATTTATTCAGCGTGAAAGCTACCTTTAATCAAGACAAAATCCCTCAGCTTTTAATCAATCCTTATGTGTGGTAGATATTCTTTAGCCAAAACCAAAATAGATCTGGAAAACAGGTTCGCTGCTGAAATGCTGGAACCTTTTGAACCCAGGTACAATATTGCCCCTTCGCAATTAGTGCCCGTCATAACCAGCGATAGCCCCAAGGGGTTTTCCCATTTCTATTGGGGATTGACACCCGCCTTTGCCAAAAACAAACCAGTGGCCACCAAACTCATCAACGCAAGGGCAGAGACCATTACAGAAAAAGTAACGTTCAAATCGGCATTTAAAAAAAACCGTTGCCTGGTGCCTGCCGATGGGTTTTATGAATGGAAAAAAATCGGAAAAAAAACCAAAGTACCTTACCGGTTTGTTCGGCATGGGGAGGAGCTTTTTGCCTTCGCAGGTATTTGGGAAGAATACGAAACAGAAAAAGGAGATATTGCGCACACGTTTTTAATTCTGACAACCGCTCCCAATCAACTCACCTCAGAAATTCATGACCGGATGCCGGTGATTCTAAAAAAAGAACAAGAATCTAAATGGTTGGATCTTGAGACCCCGGAAGAAACCTTGCTGGAGATGCTTCAACCCTACCCCGACTCGGAAATGATGAAATACACGGTTTCGCCTATGGTCAATCAGGTGGCCAACGACACTCCCTATGTGATCCGAAAAACCCTCCCAATGGATCAATTTGGTAATTATACTTTATTCGGATAATGTACACGATAAAAACTTTGGACCTTCACTTTCAGAAAGAAGGTCATACCATTGCCAGTTTTTTGATTTCAGACCAGAATCACCATGTGTTGGTGGAAACAGGGCCCGAAAGCACCTGGCTCCAACTCGTATCTGAGCTTCGAAAACACCAGCTTACTCCAAACGATATCGATGCCGTTTTGCTAACGCACATTCATTTTGACCATGCAGGAGCTGCCTGGAAACTGGCTGCGGCAGAGGCAAAAATTTACGTGCATCCCATAGGCCTTCCCCATTTGGCCAGCCCCGAAAAACTCTGGCAATCCGCCGCGCAAATTTACGGGGAAGCCAATATGGAAAAACTTTGGGGCCGCATGGAACCCATTGAAAAGGAAAGATTGATCCCAACAGCGGACTTCAAAGGGATAGCCATTGGAAAAATGACCTTCACGCCGCTTCACACTCCCGGTCATGCCATACACCATATAGCCTGGAAACTGGGCCAAAACATTTTTACAGGAGATGTGGCAGGGGTAAAAATAAACGAAGGACCGATCGTCCCTCCCTGCCCGCCGCCGGATATTCATCTGGAGGACTGGAAGGCTTCTATGGAAAAAATTCTGGCGCAAAACCCGGATTTACTATACCTGACCCATTATGGGGCGGTAAATAATCCCAGGCAGCACTTCGACCAGCTGAAAGAGGTACTAGACGACTGGGCCGAATGGATAAAAATCCATTTTCAGGCAGGGACTGAAAAGACATTAATTGAGAGGGAGTTTATGGAACATACAGAGAATCAAATGACTGCTGCCGGGGCAAGCCCAGCGGTGCAACGCCTGTACGAATTAGCCAATCCGAGTTGGATGTCGGTCAGCGGGCTGCTTCGATATTGGAAGTTAAAAGAAGCGGGTAGGATTTGATTATTTATACAATCGATTACTACATCTAAATAACAAATGGGTGTTTTGAATTGAATGGCATTTTACACCATTTCATAATCGATGCCAAAATTGATTTTTAATAATAATTTACCCTACTTGCCAATCAAAAATGCCCCAATAAACACATGAAAAACTCCCTAATAGCCGGGGCCGGCCACTACCTGCCGGAACGAATTGTCACGAACGATGAACTTTCCACCCTGATGAATACCAATGATGCCTGGATCGTGGAGCGTACGGGAATCAAGGAAAGAAGGTGGTTTACCCCTGGAAAAGACACCGTTACCAGCATGGCCAAACAGGCATCCGAAATGGCCATCAAAAATGCCGGAGTAAAAACCTCCGAAATTGATTTTATCATTTTTGCTACCATTACCCCCGACTATTTTATTCCCGGTAATGGTGTCTTGCTTCAGCGGGAGTTGGGATTACAAGGAATCGGAGCACTCGATGTCCGAAACGCCTGCTCTGGATTCGTTTACGCACTCTCCATCGCCGACCAATACATCAAAACCGGTATGTATCAAAACATCCTGGTGGTGGGAGCAGAAATACAGTCCTCAACCCTGGACAAAAGTGACGAAGGCAGGTCCAGTGCCGTCATATTTGCCGACGGTGCCGGTGCCGTGGTACTCCAGGCAACTGATGAGCCCAACCGGGGCATTCTTTCAACCCACCTTCATGCCGATGGTAATTATGCCGAAGAACTATATGTAAAAGACCCCGGTAGCAGTAGAGAAGTCCGGATTTCAGAAGACTTAATCCATTCCGGTTCGTTCAACTTAAAAATGAATGGCAATGCGGTTTTCAAACATGCTGTTGTCCGCTTTGATGAGGTAATCCAGGAAGCACTCGCAGCCCATCAATTGGGCCCGGAAAATCTGGATTTACTCATTCCTCATCAAGCCAACTTACGGATCAGCCAGTTTGTTCAGGCCAAGCTCGGCTTGGAAGATGAGCAGGTATTTAATAACATCATGCATTACGGAAATACGACCGCTGCCACCATTCCAGTAGCAATTTCGGAAGCATTAGAACAACAAAGAATTAGCCCGAAGGACCTGGTCTGCCTCGCCGCCTTTGGAAGTGGCTTTTCCTGGGCTTCCGCATTGATCAGGTGGTAAAAAATAGCTTATGAAACCTACCCATTCCGAATTACTTTCCATCACCCTGGACCGAAAACTCTTCGAAAAAATAAGTGCTGCAAAAAGGCTCGTCGTCAGCATTTTTTCAGAAGTTGGCAATCAACTGGCAAGCATCAACCTCAAAGAAGTGCATGCCACGGAAAAAGGTATTAAAATTAGTAAGGGCAACGAGTTGCGACAGTGTCCCTATCAGGTGTTAGATATAGTCAGAGATTTTGACATGAATAAAGGTCTCAATATCCGAATTTTGCACTGGTGGGGACGAGGGACGTATCTTTTCCTGTTTTTTGGCAAAAACCATCCGGCCCTAAACAAGCTCCTTGCCAAAAAGAGAAACTTGGATGAATTTTCGGTTTGCCTGACGGACCGATGGGATTACAGCGAAATCATCGATCATCGCAGAAATAGAAATGTCAATTCGGTAAACCTTAACAAACACCTTCAGCTTTTTGCTCACTTGCAATTGGTAAAACCCATTCCTCTGGGGGAAACCGAAGTACTAACCGAATCCATCCTGGCGGAGATCATCACCTTACTTTCTTTAATTGGAAGCGCTCAAGAGAAGTGAATCCAGCCCATCCAGGAAACTTATTGGAAGAAAAAAATAAAATAAACCAAACTTTTCCGAAGCTAAATAAAGTTTTTTAACTATATAATGTAAATTTGAGCCAATATTAGGCGCAATCCGTAAGACCATATTAAATTAATAAACAAACCCATGAAATCTAGCATGACGCAAGCGACCCGCAAAGGGATGATTATCAAACGTGCGAGATTCCATTTGACCGCTAAGAAGCAAATTATAGACAAATGAAATACGTAATTGCCGGTCTCCTGACTTTCTTTTTTTTAGATTTTGCTTTTGGACAAGGCCAGGTAGTAAACCTGTACAACAAGGACTCCACCCTCATGGGAAACGGTGTAATGGTAAACAATCGGATGGATGGACTTTGGAAGTTCATCAATCCAAAAACGAATACACTTATTCAACAGGGAACCTTCGATAATGGTGTAAAAGATGGCCAATGGATCAGCTATTTTTCCAATCAACAAAAGCGCATTATCGCCGAATATAAAGACAACCGTCTAAATGGTGCCTTTCAGGAATTTGACCTCGGAGGAGCCCTTGTTAAGGAAGCCGTCTACCAAGACAGTATGCTAATCGGCCCCTACAAGGAGTATTACGGCAATCAAGCGGGGTCAGGATATGCAAACCCGAAGCAGGTAAAAACGGAAGGAAACTACGTAGAAGGGAAAAGATCCGGAAATTGGGTTTTTTATTATGAAAATGGCGAAAAAGCGGTAGAAATTGCTTACAGCAAGGGAATCAAAGACGGGAGTTATAAGGAATACTCCCCCGATGGAGAGCTCATTGTCGAGGCAAACTACGAAGACGATCAACCTCAGGGTGAATTCAAGAGGTACTCCCCGTCTGGAAGGATTCAGGAGGAAGGAAAATACAAGGACGGAAAGAAAGTAGGGGAATGGATCCGCTATTTTCCGGATATCAGAATAATAGAATCTAAAAAAAACTATGACCAATCCGGAAATAAAACCGGAACCTGGACCTATTACTACGAAAACAGAAGGACTGCCCGTATCGAAAGATACGAAAACGACATTCCAGTGGGTCTTTGGGAAGAGTATTTTCCGGATAAATCAGTTTCCAAAAAGGTGAGTTATGACCTGGGAGTGCCAGTCGGCGACTACATCGAAAACCATAAAAATGGTAGGCCATCGGTAAGAGGGCAGTATGAAAATGGATTTCGCACCGGTATTTGGAAAAGTTACTACCCCGAGGGCAAATTGTATTCCATAGGCGCGTATAAGAATGATGTTAAGTCCGGATTATGGAAGTACTTCAATAAAATTGGGATTTTAATTGCGGAAGGCAACTATCAGCTTGGAAATGAAGCAGGGCAGTGGTTTTACTATTATGATGGTGGTCAGCTGAAATCGGTAGGAAGCTATTTATTAGGAAAGGAAGACGGTATGTGGGGACTTTTTTACGACAACAAGCAACTCACACAGGAAGAGTCCTGGGAGTTTGGGAGACTCATGAATGTCACGGAATACAATTCTTATGATGGCTCTCAAACGCTGGACGCAGGCACCCTTAAAGATGGAAATGGTACCCGGATAACCTATTATATCAATGGCCAGAAAGAGTCCGAGGGGAATTACCAGTCTGGAAAACCAGATGGTACCTGGAAATATTACCATGACAATGGGAGGTTGGCCTCCGAAGGTCAAATGGTAGAGGGGCAGAAGGAAGGGGCCTGGAAATATTACACCCGGTCAGGTAACCTGGAGGATATACTGAACTTTAAGGATGATGAAGTAGTCCCGGAAAACATGCCAGAAGAAAGTGATTTGTTCCAGGATTTTAATTAAATCCAAACAACTAGCTACCAATCCTGTTGTATATAAAAAAAAGATATGTTTGGATTATTCAAAAAGAAAACAGAACTGGAAAAATTACAGGACAGCTACAAAAGCCTTTTAGAAAAGGCTCATAAGGCCTCTCATCAAGATCGTAGCCTTTCGGATAAATTAATGGCCGAGGCAGAAGAAGTAGCAAAGAAAATTGATTTATTGAAAAAATAGCCTTGGTAAATTACAGCGTAATATTCTTTATCTACTCATAATACCGCTTTATTTTTAATTCAATATTTAAAAAACAATTTATATTTTTGTTTTTTATCGATTTTGAAACATGGTACACTTATTGTCGTATTTAGTTGTACAACCAATTGTTAGGTGCCATGAAAACATACAAATTGAATTCATCCCGGTTAGAGAAAATCTACTGGTACGCCTTTCTGCCCCTGTTGATAATTCTACTTGGGGTCACTAATGTAAGCCAGGCAGCTCCGGTAGCTGCTTCTTTTCAAGTTTTATGACGAGCTCAGTCCCTATGGAGACTGGGTGGAAGATCCCCATTACGGATTTATTTGGATTCCTTACGCAGAAAGGAATTTCCAGCCCTACCGTACCAATGGCCATTGGGTAATGTCCACTTATGGCAACACCTGGGTCTCTAACTATGATTGGGGATGGGCACCTTTCCACTACGGCAGGTGGTTTTTCAGCGATTTTTATGGCTGGGCCTGGATCCCTGGCTATGAATGGGGCCCTGCCTGGGTCAATTGGAGATCCGGTAGAGGTTATTACGGATGGTTTCCGTTGGGTCCCAGAACGAATTTCTATGCATCCGTCCATTATCCTGTTTATTCTCACTGGGTATTCGTGCCCAGAAGAAGGTTACTTAGCAGGAATTTTCACCGGTATTACCTTCCCGGAAGAAATATAAATCTCATATACAATCAAACGACGGTCATCAATAATACTTATGTCTATAATAACCAACGCTATGTCGCCGGACCTAGTAGAAGGGAATTGCAGCAGGTGACGCGTAGAAATGTACCTGTATTTGAAGTACGAGAAGAGCGAAGACCCGGAAGATCCGCTATCCGGAATAACAGCGTACGCCTTTACAGACCTGAAGTTCAAAGGACACAGGCAAGCAATAGAAATCAGGTTTCTTCCAGACCAAAGAATTATATACCCTCCAGCGAGTATACTGCCCGCAGCAGTCAGCAGGTCAGGTCGGAAAGACGAGTTACGCAACCTGGCAGTACTACTGGAAATAGGGTAAGATCAGAAGTGCTTCAGAACAATCCTATTCCGGATAACCGCTCTGCCAACCGTTCCGTAAGACCGTCTGGAAGATCTAGTGCAGCAATGGATCAAAGTAGGAGAACCATTGCCCCCAATCGGTCAACGGACCGAAACAATCGGGTATCGGGTGCCAGGGAGGCAAACAGGGGCGTGCAAACAGCACCGGGAAACCGCAATGCGACCATCGATCGCCGGAAAAACTCATCGGCTTCCCCAGCGGTGCGGCCTACGCCCTCCTCGCCACGGGTGAGAAGCAGATCTTCCTCCTCCACAGTGCAGCGACAGGCAAGACCATCTCCACAACGGATGCAGTCGGGCAGCCCCTCCCCGGGAAGGGTAACTAAATCCACTCCCCGAGCCAATACATCCGTAAGGAGATCGGCTCCGGCCCCAGAAAGTATGAACATCAGGCGCAGCACGGCACCCAGCCCTACCAGAAGGTATCAAAATAATAGAAGGAGTGAATCACCCTCAAGGGTAGCACCCCAGAGGCAAAGAACCCAACGGAGTGCGCCATCACCCAGGAATCAACGTTCCCGGAGAGGTAATCGATAATACCTTTTTCAAAACAGAAAAGGCGGTAGTTTACCGCCTTTTCTGTTTTACATTGTCACCTACTAAATAGATACTTGGTCTACGGCACCCTTCATCTTCATAAGTCCCGTTTTCGCTACCTCCAGCGGATCTTTTTCCCAATACACCGGATTGAACAGCTCCAGAGAAAGTACTTTATCTCCCCCCATCCGTTTCAAATCAGCAATAATCTCCGGTAGGGGAGCTACCCCGTCCCCCGGATAAACCCTATCCTTGTCTTGTTGCTGCTCTCTGGGGATAGTAGCCGGGTAGTCATTCATGTGAAAAAGCTCTATGGCATTTCCATGAATTAATTTCAACCCTTCGAATCCCGAACCTCCACGAAATAAATGGTAGACATCAGGAAGCAATCGGGTATCCGGGTCGTTGGCCACCGCCGCTACCATTAGCACCTGACCCAAATGGTGAAAAGGGGCAAATGCTCCCCAAAATTCCAATTGCGGCATCACTCCTGTCTTTCTTCCCAAGTTCAGTAAGGCCTTGTATTTTTTCCCGGCCAACATCAAATCAACAGGAGCTTCCGCGCCGATACCCGGCGCAGCTACTCGTTTACAACCAATTTCAGCCAGCGTATTCATCTCGGCTTCCATTTGCTTAAAGCCCTGCTGACTTTTAGCTTCGTCTGTTGCCATCCACGGAGCAAACCCAATCGCGTTTTCTACCCTAAGCCCATTATCCTGAATTAAACGCCGAAGCTCCGCCGGAGGATGCCCCTCCGCGAGATATTGCTTTACATCATCCACCCAAACTTCTATGCCATCGTAACCGGCTTCTCCCGCTATTTCTATGTATTTACGAAGTCCTGGCTTTTGCCCCCGGATGGTGCTGGTATTCAGACAATAACGGAATTTAGCTATTTTAGCTGATTGGGAGAATGAAGTGGATGGAGCTAAAGCCGCTACAGCACCAAGCCCCAACCCTTTTAACAAATTTCTTCTACTGGTTTTCATATGTACTCGATTGGCAATTGGTCTTGAATGGATTGGAAAGCTGCCTTTCAGGCCGTTAAAACTACAAAATATTTCCACCAATTCAGTCTGGGTGGTTCGTCTAAACTCAAAACTTTTTAAATTTAAACGTTTGTCCCCCTACCTTTACAAGGTAAATACCCTCCGGTAAGGAGGCTATTTCAATCCGAACCGAACAGGGAACCGGGTTTTCAATGGACACCAGGCGGGTGCAGTCATTGCCAGAAACGTCTACTATTCGAATTTCACTTTCACAAAATTGCAACCCATCTATCCTGATCTCAGTGGTAGCTGGGTTTGGATAGAGCAGTGCCCTCCTCTCTGTCGGATTAAAAAGCTCGGTGGCCCAAATTTCAGAATAGCTTGATTGCCCGTCCCGATCTACCTAATGTAGCCTGAAATACATTCTGCCATCCCCCTGAACCGGAACAAAGTGGCTGTAGTTTACCTGAGTAGTCGCATATCCCACTCCATCCACCCGGTCCAGTACCTGCCATTTCTTTCCATCCATAGAAGATTGGATGTCGTAGTAAGAAGCGTTTATTTCACTTGCCGTCGCCCACTTTAAAGCGATACCCTTATTTCCTACCGCATGGCCATAGAAACGAATCCATTTCACGGGAAGGGTTACCTGATTCACTTCTATCGTTACAAGTGCTTCATCACATTGCAAGCCACCATCTCCGCAAATTTCATAGGCAAACTGATCGGTTCCAAAAAATTCGGGGTCGGGAGTATATTCGATAGCTCCCGTGTCTGAATTGATGGACAGCGTCCCGTTTTGGGGTCCTGCCAATATACTTAGATAGGCGGGATCAAGGATTTCGCCAGGCAAATCATTATCCAAAACAGTTAATACCACCGGTTCTTCCTGATTGGTAAATCCTTCGTCATTATTTGCCGCCACAATATCAAAAACGCCGACTTTGTAAGCTGCGAAAGCGAGGTCACTGCTACCGTTTAAGCGATAGCGCAAACTTTTAACATCCTGGTAGTTTCCTATGTTAATACCAAAGGATTCCAATTCCGCTACCCATAGCCGAAGATCCCGGGAACTCTTGGTAAAGGCAGCAGAATTGCCATTCAATTCGTAAAAATCAGCTGACCACTGCCCCAAAATATCAATGGTAGTATGGTTGATGTTTAACGAATTTCCTACTTGATTTCCATCTTCATCGGTAAGAAAAATTTCATCCAAAGCAGCACTTGGATCAGCAAACTGGGTCACCAGAATATCTGGAATACCATCGCTTATTTGAGTGGGATCAATGATCCCCGAAAAATCAAAAATCACATTGCCAGCGGCTAAATTTGCTACGCCTGTACCGTAATCCAGACCTTGAAGCCCATCGGTAAGAAAGGTAGAGAGATTGGGAGGTACGGCAAATGGCGGGGGATCTGAAATGCCGCCATCTACCCCATCGTAAAGCTGCGCCAACCCAATATAAGTCCCGGAACTTTTTGGCTGAATATTTCTGACTGGAAAGGCCTGATAAATCTGTTCGGAATGGGAAACACCTTCATACACCAATCGTCCATCATCCACACCGGTCGAATAGACCGTTCCCTGCCAGGTAAATCCCAACAAATGATGTGAATCATCCGGCTGCACCGGATTAATAGCTCCCACAGCGGAGGTCCAATACCCATCAAAATCAGTATAAATACGCGTCGCTCCCCCGTAAGTTTGGCCGAAAAGATCCAGTGGACTTACAAAAATGAACATTAGGAGATACCCAAAACCACTGATTACTGAAAGGTTTCGTTGAATAAATAATTTTATTAATTTGATCACAAAGACCATCGGTACCTTTTTTTATCTTCCCTTCCAACCAATGCATACAAAGAAGTGAATTTCTCATAAAAGAAATTGCTGATAATACCTTTATAGTACAATATTTATTTGAATTAGAATATAAATTTACACAAAAAACAGGCAATATTCATAAATAAATTACATAAATTACAATCTGATAAAAGAAGGTTTCTTTTCGAGCGTAAATGAATGCAACCAGAAAACTCCTAATGGAAGAACGAGACACAGGAAAGCAAACGGCTCCCAAAAAAGAAAATAAATACCCTTTGACAGGACTTGCCGTACTGGTTAGTTTGTTGATGGGAGCATCCATGGTTAGTTTTTGGAAATTCGGATCCTACCTCAGCCCCGACACGCTAAGTTATTTGCAAATTATCCATGGCTTCCCGAACCTGCTAACCTCTTTATCTCCTTTTTATCCTTTCCTGCTGGATCAGCCCCCCTTATCGTTTTTGCCACTATTTGAAAAACTACTGATCCTGAATTTGATCGCGATCGGTTTATCCTTTTGGATGATTTATAAGATCGCCTTGCATGCCGGAAAAAAATTCCCATGGGTGCTTTTGAGCTTCGGATTGAGCCTGTTGTCCTGGTGGTCCTTCCGGGTGTTAGGCAGCGCGCATGCAGACAGCCTGTTTTATGCGTTCTTGTTGATTTGGCTCTACTGGTTCATTTGGGGAGATCAGGAAGAAAAATACTATTTTCCAGCGATGGCTATCCTATCAGCACTATTGATCTGGGTGAAACTAAACGCCTTGTTTCTCATTCCTCTTTTGATCATCTGGACACTTATTTCCGGAAAAAAAGGATGGCTCCTGGTAGCACTCTCCTGTCTGATATCCTGGGCGGGTTACCAGTGGGCCATGCCGGAAAATATTCTACATTTTCATGTAACTCAGCCAGAGGCCAAGGGGATCGGGCCATCATTGTATCTCTTTTATGAAAACCTCGCCACCTGGATGCAGGTTACCCTGGGATTGTTTATTTCAGACACCCTGAGTCAATACATCCCCAGAGCACTGGCCTTTGCCCTGGGGGTCTGTTGGGCAGTATTTTTAGGGTTATTCCTGGTATTTCACCGACGAAAAATGGAAAACAAACTTTACCCCCTGCTGCTTTTTGGAGGTATATATTCCCTGTTTTTTATTGCCTTCCAGCAATGGACCGGATATAGGGAGGTCAATTCCCGGACTTTGTTTCCCTATTTGTTAGTAATTTCCTGGGCCTTATGGATTGTTCTCATCCGGGCCGAAAAAACGCAACTATTGCTCGTAATGGCCCTACTCATCGCTGGCCATACCTTTACCGGACACCTGCTACTTTGGAAAAGAGACAGCGTCGCCTCCCTGACCGAAGCAAGATCCTTTCATCACAGCAGCCTCAAAGACAAAATTGCCTCACTGCTTCCTCAGGAGCAGGCGGTCATTCGGACGGATTATCCTGAAAAACTCATGCTCTCATTTATGGATCGGGAGGTAATTCGTCTGGATCCTGCTTTCCGGTTCGTGGATGGAAAAAATGAGCCGCTAAGTGCTGCCGAAAGAAAAAAGGAAAAAGAAATGGCCTTGGCCTCTCTTATGGAAGGGAAAGAAATGTTGGTGATATTCAAACCAGATTCTTACTGGAAAAACGTTGCTGAAAACGACTCGGTATATGCCCTAATTGAAAAGGACGTACTCCTTTTGGTCGGGAGTAAGTTACCGCAGTAAATACATTTTCCCATATCCCTTTTTAAAGGCTCTATCTCCGGCACTTTCCCGTAGCTCCATAAATTGACCGTTTTTCCTGACCAACACCCGGTAAATGTATACCCCGTTAGCTAACTGATCTCCAAACGCATCTTTTCCATCCCAGGCATAGGAGGAAATATTATTGCCAATGGTCACGGGTCCCAGCTCATCCTGAAAGATTTCCTTAACCACCTTTCCACTAATCGTCATGATCTGAATTTTTATTTCATCCGGAATTTCAGATCCGGTGAGCGTAAATACAAATCGCACACTGCTGCTAAAGGGGTTGGGGTACGGATAAAAATGGGTAATCCGGCTTTCATTAATAACCTCAAAGTTTACCTCATAAGGCTCGGACCCGGCTTCATTACCCGATGCATCCGTCGCATTAATGCGAAGGGTATACCTGCCATCCTCCAGCGGGCCGGGTTGATATTCAATTTTAAAATCCGAATTTTCGGTGGCTTCAAACCACTTTACCTTCGGATTGCTGAAGGGGATTCTTTCAAAATCACAGGTTTCACAGGGTTTGCGTAGCCACAATTCCATACCAACCGTGTCCTGCTTCAATGAAATCTTATTTTCGTCCTTGACCAATGCGGAGATAATCACCGTGGGGGAAACAATGTCCCCGTTCATGATATACCTGCCATCAAAGCTAACGTCAAGAACAGGGTTTAAATCGTCCCCCTGAACCGTGAAAAAACCAGGCAAATCCAGCACATTGTTTCGGTAAAACTGCTCGGAAAAAATCCTCGGGTTGGCAAATACATTCAGGGAATTTTTGCCCGCTCTGCCTTTGGAATCAAAGGGTATGGTAAAGGTCGCTGCGGAATCAGCCTTTACGGCAGGAATTTTTTTGCTGCTCGTAACAATGGTGCGTTGATCCTGGTTTTGATAGGTATAGGAAACGGTAATAGAATCCGGAAAATCGTGCTTCGAAATATTGACAAAATCGAATTCCAATTCGTCTTCTTCTCCCTCCTGAAGCAACGATTCCGTTCGCCGGTCTTTCAGTACCAACACCCCCTCCGGGACTCCGGTGTAATTCACCTGCCATTTGGACAGTTGAGGCAAGTCATTCTCCTCCAGCTCATCGAGCGCATACCTCAATCGGAGGAAAGGGTAATTTTCAGCATCAAAAACAGATAAATCCACCTCCTTTTCCTGAATATTTGAACGTAGGGACACCTCCCCACCATCCGGAGTAACTCCCACTACGTCCAGACTTGTAAGTTCATCAGCCAGGAGGCCTTTTTCGTTGATTTCATTGAAAAAACTGACCCAATCCGAAGCTGGACCAATCCGTGGTGAAAGAATTCTCCCAGAAGGAAAATAGCCGGTAATGTCCGTCTCGAAGGTAATCACCTGAGATTCCCGGGGATAAACCGCCTCGGGATCCGGCACCACTTCAATGGCCTTCCCCGGATCCATGCCCTTCCGGCCAAATAAAATATATGGATCACCGGACTGTAAATTTCGCAAGGTGGCTTCATTGGCCCCTAATTCTTTTAATTTAAGATAAGCCTCATCCGGCCAGTCCGAAAAAGTAACATTCCCAACTGAAAAAATAATCACATAATCATCGGCTTTCATCCCATCCACAAAGTCCAGTAGCATGGTCTGACCCTCCCTGACGATATTCGCATTTCGAATACTTTGGATTACCTGAGGAACCCGACCGCAGGACCTTGGATCCAACACATCTATGGTAACCAACGGTACTGGCAAGTATGGTTCAAGCGTTTGGTGGTCAAAAGCCATCAATCCCAGCGAACCATTCGGACAAAAGCGGTTGAAGGTATCCAAAATGTAGGAAACTCCGTTGAGCATAATTTGCGTATTTTCCACGCTATACCCCTCTGTTTCTCTTCCAAACGTAAACACATCGATATTCAATGCCGTCTCCTGAAACTGCCATTCCTTCTCTGACAAATTGAGGCGAATGCGGTCCAACTGATTTTGGGCAAATTGAGGGAGTTTTCGCTGCGTCCAGCCCTCTGGCCCCTTGTCTATATAAGAAAAACTACTTTCATTCCAGGCATCATTTTCACCCTCTCTTGGGTTTAAAAATCGTGTTCGCCAATAAAAGGTAAGCGAGTCCTGAAGGGGCAGATCAGAAAATAGGTCTACTTCCCAGCTGGCGAGATTATCGGTAGTAATCCGCACCTCCCTTCTTTTAGGGCTGCTAAAGTTGGCAGCTGTATCCAATTGGATGACCAGGTTCCGCTCTTCTCTGGCCAGACCCGGCATCTGGGCAATTAATTCCAGAGAGCGTTCGCTAACGATCCCATATTCAAGGGGAAATAAATTAAGCGTCCCACTCAAAGGAACAAAAAAGGATACCGAAACCGTGTTGTTGGCATAGGTCAATTCCTCCAGTTGGTGTTCCTTATTCACAGACAGGGTAAATACATTGTCCCCGAATGAATTGATCCCCCGGTTGGGAATGGTCAGAAATAGACTATCCTGTCTGAAAACAGGCTTTAAATTTTCGGTTTCCAGAGCCATCACTGAACCGTCCGGCAACCTCCTCTCGATATCCAAGGTCACCGAATCCAGGGATGCCCGCCCCAGATTTCGTACCAGCAGGGATAATTCCAGTGAATCGGAAAGGGAATTCAACGGATCTCCTCCTACCCCCTGAAGCTGAACTTCGTCCCGATAGAGGGCATAATCCGCTTTTTTTGCAGGAAACATCCGAACCGCAGGATCACCCAGCATGATTATCTGGTTGGCATGTGACTGGTTTACCTCCGAATCACCGTATCGGGAATAAAGTAATTTTTCCGCCTCTATTTTTACCTTTCCCAAGCTTTGGTGGATCAGTGAAGAGTCCGCGAAGGCTTTGGCATAAAAGGACTCGCTGTACCTTCTCAGGTATACATCTATCCCAATATCGGCATGGGCAAGAAAATTAGAAGCCCCTCTTTCAGGTGTTACGATCCAGTCTTCCCCAAAGGTGTAAGCGTCGCCATAGGCATTTCCTGCGTCACAGCCATTCAATAATAAAACGGGGTATTTCCCATGGTTTCGATAACCCATTTCATTCACGCTTACAAATCCAATGTCAATATCCGTCGTGGAAGGTGCTGCGTGACCAAAAAACGTCACCAGTCCAACTCCCTGGTTGATCTCATCCGAAATATTAATTAGCTCAGTGGTTGAATTGGACCGTTTTCGGACCGTTTCAACCTTTCCCCCCAGGTAAATATCTTCCGCTACTGCTTTAAACCCGTTTAGAAAATTAAAAAACCGTTCCAGTTCAAAAGCGGACCGTCCTCCACTGAGATGAATGAGGTTTTTTTGCCAGGGTTCGCTGACACCGAGGGCATCCTTTTCCTTGACCTTATCCAAATAAGCCGCCACGTCGTCCGGAGTTTTTGCTGGAATACGGCCAATACCGATTTGTTGTTCCAGCGGGGCTTCGGGGTCCAGACCTACCGCATATCGATTGTCGGAGTAGGGCAGCCCAAAAGCAGGTATCAATTCCTGAAATGCAAAAAGGGAAGGATCATCGCGGTAATAATACGTCTCTCCTCCTTGCCTTCGGGTATTGATTATTCCATAGGCTCTTCCTATTAATAGCAAGTATTCCGGATGAAAGCGGCCTTGGTAAACTTTCAAAAAATTACGAATACCTAAGGGTGTTTTTTCTCCGTACGAAAACTGATCGTATAACTCCTGGACGGTGACCGTCAGGGTATCAAAACCACCTCCGGCCGGAGTGGCCCGGTAGGATGCGTACGCCGTTACCGGATCACCATAATTGGCGGCAGGCTTCTTGAGAAGCTCGTGAGAGATGATCAGGTAGTTGGCATTTTGATCCAAAAAATTCCGGAATCGTACCCGTTGTAAAACATTAGGCTCAATGACCTGGTCCATCCGTTGAACCAAGACTTTCCCCTGCCTTCCACTGACACCCGTAGGAAATTCCAAATTACTCCCCGATTGGCCCAGTTCCAGTTTAATTGGGTTGTAAATATCCTCTATTTCATAGGCAACGTAATTTTCATTTACACCGGGTACACTTATTTTTTTTCCACCATCCTCGTAGCCAAAGAATTCGCTGTCAAAATCACCCGGGCTTATCGCCGCCTGATAATTCACCCTGGCATAATTGATGGAAACGTTATCTACTGCATTATTTTCTCCCAAAGAGGTAATGCGAATAAATAAGTTTCCGTCGGGGGAAAAGTCAGAAACCCGCAAATCCTCCTCAATTATCCTACTTTGGAAATCCGCGAAGCTATATTGACCCAATTCTCTCAATTCGTTGACTGAAGGACCTACTTGTACCGACGATAAATGCGGCGTATCTGATCTGCCCAGTAAGCTTAATTCCATCTTGGGAGTCCCCTGATCCACAACCCTGCCCAGATCGGTAAACGCAATGGACCTACTCGAACCCCTCGATAGAATAGAAGACGTCCATCCCTGTCCCTGATCATATACTGACAACCTTACTCCAGGAAAATAAATTCTCCCCATAGCATATTGCTCGGAATATTGGATCAATTCGGATTTTTGATAAGAAGCCACTTCCTCCATACCGCCTTCCAATGAAATCTCGCCCATCCGGCTGCCCATTTCTCCGGGAGAAATGGTTAAAAAGTAGGCAGTGGTATCGTTATAGGTGTTGTAATATGGATTTGGAATCCAGTCCGGGTTTTCATACAATCCCTCATCCAGGCTGGCATCATTTCGCCTGCCGATAAATTCCAGGTAATCAACCTGGTCAAAGCTTCCATCGGATTCACCCTGAATCGTTACTGCCACTTCTCTCCCTCTATGAAACACCCGGATTTCTCTTGGGTCAATTGACGCTACGGGAATACCCGAAGCAGAAAGCGTGGTATAACTCAATCGGTACACCCCGTCGGTAGCCGTAGGTATTTTATAATAGTCCCGGTCATAATCAATCCATTGGTTGACCTGCCCCTGTACCAGAAAGGGAATACAAATCAAACCTATAATCAAATAGCATTTTTTAATCACCAGCTTAATTGCTTTCCCAACCTCCATAAATCCTAAAATCCTCTTTTAACGGGTTCAACGAAACCTTTACACTAAAAACATGAGAGAAAGGCGTTTCCGAAACACTTCCTATATCGGTGAGCGCATAATCGATTAAGACCTTCTCACTTACCCGAAATCCCAATCCAAAACCAGGCTGAAGGGAGGTATATCGCGTGCCATCAAAATTTTCCAATCGTTGGAAATTACCCATCCCTAAACGAAAATAGGCTGTTTCCTTGTAGGCCAGCTCCGCTCCGATTTTGGGATCCAGACTAAAAACATCACTTCCATAGAGTGCCTGGCGTTTCCCATCAAATGAAAAATTCAAATCCAGGACGGTAAGCAACTGCAGGTCGGTATTCAGGCTAAAATTCTTTGCCACACTGAAAATCGCCCTGGGCAGGGTAAGTTCAATGCTGTTTACCGGTACTTCATTCTGTGTTTGTGCATAAATTTCGCGTACCATCGCTGCATTATGAGACCAGGCGTTAAAGGTGGTGGTAATATCCCTTCCCATCAATCCTAGTCGCCAGCCATTAAAAAGATAAATCGCCCCGAAATCGAGTCCAAATCCCCAAGCCTTGGCAAATTTCCCAACATTACGGTGGATAATTTTAGTATTGAACCCCATTTTAAACCGATCGCTCATGTCTCGGGCATAACTTAGAATCAGGGCGTAGTCTGCTGCATTGAAATACTGGATATTATTGTAGTTCAATGCCCCATTCGCATCGTACAGGAATCGGGTATCCGGAATGTCATCGACACCGAATCGGACCAGGGACACTGCGATCTGATTGTCTTCCTGAATATTGGTGGTGTACGCGGCGTAGTCGTAGGAGGCTATTCCGGCGAAGTATTCGGCATGCATTAGTGAAAATTCGTGTTCGTGAGCCACTCCTATCAGCCCTGCCGGATTCCAGTAGGCCGCAGTGACATCATTTACCGCCGCCACCTGAGCCCCTGCCATACCCAGTGCCCGGGCTCCAATGCCTATATTCAAAAATTCATTGGAATACTTGGGGGCGATCCCCTGCGCACTAACAGATCCCCCCAGCACTAAACCGACCATCACATAAAAATATGCCCTGAAAACCATGAGTTTAAATAGTAATTATCCTGCAAAGTAAAAAGAAAAAACGATTCGAAATATGCCGAAATCGAAAAATTCTGCCGGAATTGGCCATCCATGTTCAAAAGTGAACAGTAAATTGTTCGATGAAGAGACGCTTTCGCTAGTGGGTGATGCTGTTCTCCGTAGGCGAGCAATTATTTATCGAATAGTACTCCCGCTTTTTCGCCAGGTCAATTCCGCATTTTAACCTTGTTTTTTAGTGTTTTACAACAAATCATGCCCACAGCTGACAGAAGATAACAGACTGAATTTGGTTATACATGGTACCTGATAAAAAACTGGTACTATTTTTCTTGGTATACCTCTTCAGGAAGCCACTAGCAGAGGGGATTTCCAGAGAATATTTCTACTAATTGATTATTTATGAAAGCTTCAAACACCCAAACACAAATGCGGAAAGGAATTCTGGAGTTTTGTGTCCTACACATCATTGCCAGGGGGGAAGTCTATGCCACTGATTTGATAGAAGAATTGAAAAGTTCTCAACTGATCATCGTGGAGGGTACTTTGTATCCGCTCCTAAGCCGAATAAAAAAATCCGGATTGACTACTTATAAATGGGTAGAATCCGATTCAGGACCACCAAGAAAATATTATTCCCTGACTCCTGAGGGGAATGCCTTTTTGACGGAGCTTCAAAAAACCTGGGAAAACCTCGACACTTCGGTCAATCAAATCATTTCAACACCAAAAAACTAATTGTAGCATTCGGGTTATTACCTAATATTTCTTAACCTTAGAAGTAGAAATCATGAAAAAAACGATAAGCATAAATATTAGCGGCATTCTTTTCCACATAGAAGAGGATGGCTATACCTCTTTGAAAAGCTACCTGGATGCGATCAATCAGCATTTTTCCCTTTACGAGGACAATCAGGAAATCATTACGGACATAGAGAACCGCATCGCAGAAATTTTTCTCAGTAATCTAAAAAATAACAAACAGGTCATCACGGCTGAGAATGTTAGCAATTTGATTGAGAAAATGGGGACGATAGCTGATTTTAAAGCCAGCTCCCTTGATTTGGAGGAAGAGAAACCGGTGGATGAGGAAAACGATTTTTATAAATACATTACCCCACCGGACCAAAAATCCGGTAAAGGCTATAAAAAATTAACCCGCCTCGTCAATTCCAAAATACTGGGTGGGGTCTGTGCAGGTTTTGCAAACTACCTCTCCATTGATCCATTGTGGACACGGTTGATTACCATTTTACTACTTTTCAGCGGAGGCTTAAGTTTTCATTCCTTTCCCTTTCCTTTCTTCTCAGATGGGTTTGGTCTCCATATGGCCCTGGGCTGGTGGACACTGATTGCCTATATTCTGTTATGGGTAATCCTCCCGGTATCTTACGAGAAACCGGAAGACAAAAACATCAAAAAACTGTACCGAAATCCCGACGACCGGGTTTTGGGTGGTGTTGGTAGCGGTTTGGCAGCTTATTTTAATTTGGATGTGATTTGGATGCGCCTGGCTTTTGTGGGATTGATTTTTGCAGGGGGATCGGGTTTTGTCCTGTATCTCATCCTATGGATCATCACCCCGATGGCTAAGTCCATTACGGAAAGGATCGAAATGAAAGGAGGAGCCATCACGCTGAGCAATATTGAAACCACCATCCAGCAAAACCTATCTGCTGAAAACAGAAAGGAAGAATCCACTAGCCGGAAGCTGGTCCTGGCACCATTTCGATTCCTAGGAATGATTATCAATGGGATAGGCAAAGCCTTGGGGCCATTTGGCAGATTTATCTTGGAAGTAGTACGGGTAATTTTCGGACTGATTATTTTCTTTATCGGAATGCTGGTCCTGATCACCCCCTTGGTTTTCCTCGGCATCTACACGGAAATTCTCACCAATGAAGGCTGGGTTTATGCATTAGACGGGTTTCCGGTAGATTCCCTGGCTGAATTGCTTCCCTTCTGGCTTGCAATTGCCGCCTCCATAATCGTATTGATACCCAGTATCGTATTGGTATTGCTCGGCATCAGTGTATTGATCAAAAGAAACCTTATAGATGGTCGTTTTGGTTTGGTGATATTTGGAATTTGGGTGCTCAGTATCCTGGTCTGCGCCTTTCAGGCACCTAAAATCGTTGGTCAATTCAATTCAGATGCCGTGCATACCCTGGATCAGACATTGGAAATCCCAGAAGGCAGCATGGTCTTCAAAGGAGAAGAATCGATTCTGGATACGAAAGACTGGGGCCAGGTCCGCCTTCAACTGAGAGGCCATGAAAGGGATGAAATAATTCTGGACCAACGGTTTTTCTCCAAAGGCTCCAGCTATGAGGATGCCTTGGAAAATGCTACCTCGGTAAATTATACGTTGCGCCAAACTGATTCACTGTTTGTGTTCGGCAAAATGCTCACCTTCCCCAATACGGCGAAATTTCGGATGCAGCAGTTAGAACAAACGTTGTATTTACCTTATAATAAACCCTTTATCATAGACCGGAGCCTGCTTCCCATGCTAAAGAATACCTTAAGCAGGGACGGATATAAATCACGAGATATTTCCGATACCCATTTCTGGGTATTTAACGAGGACGGATTGCTATGCCTGAACTGCATCAACGACCACAAACAATCTCCAGCAGACAGTGTCTCCAGAAGTCAATTTCAGGATCGCTATTTTATGAAATAAAAGATAGTATATCCATGGTTTTCCTTACATTCAGGTTGGCATAAACAAGTACCTGATATGGATATTAAAGTAAAATTTATGGGAGGAGCCGGTACTGTCACCGGCTCTCGCTTTTTATTGGAGATAGATAACTTTAACCTTTTGATTGATTGTGGCCTCTTTCAGGGGCTGAAAGAATTAAGGTTGCGAAAAACTGGCTAGAATTTTGAATGACAAGTTTCAATGGAACACCATTTGCCCACATTATTTAGAATCCTTCGAACTATTTACCGGGATTTAGTTGAATTTACAGTAATCCCTCCCGTTATTCATTACATTAAATATACCAGGCTTTAATGAAACCACTCCTCCACATTTTCCTGCTGAGTTTATTAGTTTCCTTTCTGATATCCTCCTGTAAATCTTCCCGGAAAGCACCTCAGACTTCCAAACAGACAGAAGCACAACCCTCAGAAAAAGAAACTCCGAAAACCCCATCCACTCCTTCCGGAGAGGGAATACAGGGACACGTTTATTGGATAGCTGGCAACCAAATGCCCCAGGCCACCGAATCCGAAGATGCCTCCCCGTCAGGATCAAAAAAACAACCTGTCAAACGGACGATTCGGATTCACGAGCTGACTCATATCAATGAAGCCAGCCTGGGAGATTACCTTTTTGGAGACATCGAAACTCCGCTCATCACAGAGATCGAAACGGATGAATCCGGCCATTTCCAGGTGAAACTTCCTCCGGGGAAATACTCGTTGTTTACCATTGAGGAAAAAGGCTATTTCGCCAACGTCTTTGATTTAGATAGTTTCATCCATCCGGTGACCGTCGAAAAAAACCAATGGGAAAAAACGGAAATTACGATCGATTACCAGGCAAGCTATTAAAACCTAACCACTGACATTTAGTTTTTTAAGACAACAACCTTACCTGTAATTCCTTTTTTTTGAACTATTTTTAACTGGCCGTGCAACCTTTTTTTAGCGGGATGCATCTACCTAATTGTAAGCCATCAACCATGTCAGCCAATAATTTACGTAGGGAAGAAGATTTGATCGACGGTTGCCTGAAGGGAAATAGAAAATCCCAACGGCAATTATACGAGCACTATTCCGGAAATTTTCTTTCCATCTGTAAACGGTATGTGAAAAATCGGGATTTGGCACAGGATGTATTGGTGGAAGGGTTTATGAAAATATTTGAACGCCTTTCTCAATTTAAAGGGGAAGGAAGCTTTGAAGGGTGGATGAAGCGGGTAATCGTCACCCAGGCCTTGCTTACACTTAGAAAAAATAAAAAACTAGCCATGGAGGTAAACCTGGATGAACCGGGGCAGGGTTTCAGCATTGCCCCGGACCTGAACACATTGGAGGTGGAAGATTTATTGCAGCTGGTAGCAGCCCTGCCTGTGGGATATAGAACGGTTTTTAACCTGTATGCAATCGAAGGATATACCCATAGGGAAATCTGCGAGATGCTGGACATTTCGGAAAACACCTCCAAGTCCCAATTGAGTAGGGCACGGGCGATTCTTCAACAGAAAATTACAACGAATCAGAACAAAACGGTAAAACGAAATGGGAGATAAGAAAAAAAATGTGGATACCGTATTCCGAAAAGCCCTTTCCGGACATCAAACAAATCCTGATGAGCAGGTATGGGCGCGCATCTCGGACAGGTTGGATAAAAGAAAAAAACCCGTCTTCTTACTTTGGAGCAGATGGGCGGTCGCGATCTTATTAATCCTAGGCCTGGTGGGGGTATTCTATCTCATGGACGCTTTCAAGGAAAGGGAGCGTCAGCCGCTGGCTATTCAGGAATCGTTACCGGAAAAGTCCGCTTCGCCCTCCGGTCAATCAGCCACACAGCCAGAAACATCCGAAAAACCCGAAGCAAAACCCAACAGCCAAACAGAGGCCGTCCCCAAGAAAGAAACCAATGAGAAAAAGGAAATAATCCCCAATCGCCAGGTACCTCAACAAGACCCGGTCGTTTCATCTCCGGCAGAAAACGAGCCAAGAGAAATTTCCGAGCCGGTGGCCGTCGCGGCTACCGGGAAGCCGGAAATCATCGAACCACCACAGATGGACCTGAACAGGGAAGAACCGCTCCTTCTGTCGGAAACGCGAACGGAACAGCCTGGTGAAGATTATACCGTTAGGGTAGTCTCAAGAGGCTACGCCCTTCAGCCGGAGAAAGATAAGCTAGTGGAGGAATTAGAAACTAAAATCGGCGTGTTTTTCACCAGAGTGGATGAGAGCTTTGGTGAATTACAGGATGCAAAGAATACCATATTTGCGTCCCTGACTACTAGAAAAGATCGAAAAAACACAAAATAAAAATGGGAAATATGAAAAAGTACGTGATCGCCATGGTTTTCATGGCCTTGGTTCAGATGGCTTTCGGAAAGCCAATCCATACGGAAGAAAAACCGGTAAATGACAGCATTATTGTAGAGTTCGGTAACTCCGGCAAGATGGTCTTTGTGATCGATAATCCGGATGATTTCGAACGGTTGAAAAAAATGGATATCAATCAGATCATTAGGGAGCTGAATTTACCTGAAACCAAAAGTGAGGGCGAGTTGACCGTCATCGAAATCAAGCAAAAAGGCGGACAAAAAGAGATCGTCAGCATTTATGAGGATGTGGGAGAAACGGAAGTTACGGTAGGCCGGTACAAATTGATCGTCGACGAAACGGGCAGCCGTACAAAAGTCAAAGTGGAAACCATCCCAAAAGAAAAAAAGGACCCTCCCTTTCGTACCTACTTTAATACCGATATTGGCATCAACAGTTACATGGAATCGGGAACGATACCTGGTGCCGGGGCAGCCTACAGTCCCAAAGGCTGGGGCAGCTGGAACGTCGGGTTTCACTGGATGGCCAGCCAAAAACTAAGTAAAGGAGCCTTCTGGGATTTTGGGTTGGGGGTAAGTTGGTACAATTTTAAACTGGACAATCCCCGTTACCAGGCCGTTGGATCAGAAGATGGCGTATCTTTTATCAATCGAACCGATGTGAATGGTTTCAAAAGTAAGATTTCCGCCTCTTATCTCAATGCATTGACCCTTTTCAAATTTGATTTTGGGAAATACAACGACTCAGGAAGGGATGGCCTACGTATCGGGATTGGCCCCTATGCCGGCTATCGTTTAGGTGGTCGCAGCAAATTTGTCTACCGCGAACTCAATGGATCCGGAAGGAAAAAGGAAAAAGAACCGGCAGGAAGCTACCTGAATAATTTTCGCTATGGTATTCGGGCTGAGGTAGGGTTTAAAAGCGTCACCTTTTTCACCACCTATGATCTCAATCCTGTGTTTCACCAATCCCTTAGCCCTGACCTGAATCCCATTAGTTTCGGCCTTGTGTTTTAATTTAACCCCATTTAACTATGAAATTCTTATCGAAAACCTGGTTGTTATCCTTCCTTTTAGTTGCCTTAGGAAGCCACTTTGCTCAATCTCAGGAATTGATTCAAAAATCCTTTACCGGAATACAAAAATTAGAAATCAGCTCCGGGGCCATCGCTATCGCATACGAAGGCGAAGAAGGAAGGAACCAGATCCTTCTGGAAGCGCTTCTGGGCTCCAATGAAAATACAGACAAAACCCTGGTAATGGTAACCGTCGGCAATACCTTGAAAATTGCCTACAATCCGCCCAGGGGAAGCTGGAG
>JAWLFL010000020.1:0-21144 GCA_041685605.1 Cyclobacterium sp.
GCAAAAGACTGCATCGGAAATGAAGCCAGCCAATTAGCGACCAGCCTAAACCCGGGAGACGTGTTGCTACTTGAAAACCTGAGGTTTCATAAAGAAGAGGAAAAGGGAGATAGGGAATTTGCTAAAAAATTGGCAGCCCTGGGAGATATTTACGTAAACGACGCTTTTGGTACTGCTCACAGAGCGCACGCTTCCACCGCCATCGTGGCCGAATTTTTCAATGATAAAGTGGCAGGTTACCTGATGCAGGCGGAATTAAAAAATGCAAACAAGGTATTAGGTGCTCCGGAAAGGCCCTTTACTGCCATCATGGGAGGAGCCAAAATTTCCGATAAAATATTGCTGATCGATAAATTACTAGATAAGGTAGATAATCTGATTATTGGCGGAGGCATGTCCTATACGTTTGCCAAAGCGCAGGGAGGCTCGATTGGGGATTCCCTTTTGGAAGCCGATAAAATGGAACTAGCCCTTCAATTGGTAGAAAAGGCCAAAAAGCAAAATGTTAACCTGATTTTACCGGAAGACGCGGTCACTTCCAAGGCTTTTGCCAATGATGCCGAACAAGGCACCGCCCAACGAGGACAAATTCCAGATGGTTGGATGGGATTGGACATTGGACCGGAAAGCCGGAAAAAGTTCGCTGAAGTGATCATGGCTTCTAAAACGGTGTTATGGAATGGTCCCATGGGAGTTTTTGAGATGAGTAGTTTTGAAAACGGCACCAAAGCCATTGCCGAATCCATAGTCGCCGCCACCAAAAAGGGTGCGTTTACCCTGATAGGAGGAGGCGATTCTGCCGCTGCGGTCAATAAATTTGGCTATGGCGATGATGTTTCTTTCGTTTCTACCGGCGGAGGTGCGCTGCTGGAATTGATGGAAGGAAAGACGCTTCCTGGTGTAAAAGCCCTGGAACCCTAATAATTTGCACTAAGTAGCCTGTCTTTCTACCCGGACCCAGCTCCATTCCAACTTGATTGATCGCAAATCTATGGATAGCAGGGCTTTTGGGGAAGAAGGCAGTTCAATGGTTTACTCCCCCTGTCCTGACACTTTGTTTGGGACGGGGAAAAATACCTTTCAGGCACTAGATCGTATTTCTTTGTCGTTTAGGGATTGACCCCGAATTAAAACAAGCTGACTTTCATGTCCATAGAAATTCATCAGTTATCCAAAACATTCGGTTCTCAGCAAGTGCTCAATGGAGTTAGTTTCCAGGCTAAACCAGGTCAGGTGCTTGGTTTTTTAGGACCTAATGGTGCCGGTAAATCCACCACCATGAAGATTTTGACAGGCTACCTTACTGCAAATGAGGGGGATGTGTTGGTGAATGGAATTTCGGTAAGCAGGTATCCCAAGGTCATTAGCAAGTTGATTGGCTATTTGCCGGAGCACAATCCGTTGTATCCGGAAATGTACATTCCAGAGTTTCTGACGTTTGTCGGCGGTCTTTATCAAATGCGTAGTAAGGTGCTGAAAAATCGAGTGCAAATGGTCATGGAACAATGTGGATTGATGGCTGAAAGAAAAAAGAAAATTGGCTTGTTATCCAAAGGCTATAAACAACGGGTAGGCCTGGCAAAAAGCCTGGTCCACGATCCGGAAATTATCGTGCTGGATGAACCCACCTCAGGCCTGGATCCAAATCAACTGGCAGAAATCAGGCAATTAATCCGAACCATCAGCCAAAACAAGACCCTTATTTTAAGTACCCACATCATGCAGGAGGTAGAAGCCCTCTGCGATAAAGTGGTCATTATTCACAACGGAAATATCGTAGCCCAGGACCTGTTGCAGCACTTGAAGTCCGGGCAGGGAGAGGGGGAACTGGTGTTTGAAACGGAATTGCCGTTGGTCCCGGACTGGATCAAAGGGATGGCCTATTCAGCATATTCCCAGCCTAACCCTACTACCTATGTCTTTTCCAGCGAGAATCCGAAACAATTACGCTTGGAATTGATGCGCCTGGTGCAGGAAAAAGGCCTCAACCTGATCAGTATCCGGCAGCAGGAAAATAACCTGGAATCTATTTTCTACAGGCTCACACAAAATTAGCAAGATGGTTAGTTTGTTATATAAGGAAATAAACGGCTTTTTCAGCAACCTCTCTGCTTACCTGATTACCAGTATTTTTTTAATAGCGCTGGGATTGATTGTTTGGGTTTTTCCAGGTACCAGTGTGCTGGAATATGGCTATGCTGATTTGGACAGCCTGTTTACCTACACCCCTTTCGTGTTTATTTTTCTGATACCGGCCATTACCATGGGTATGGTCGCAGAAGAAAAAAAATCAGGTACCTGGGTACTCCTTAAAACCTCCCCGCTTAAAAGCCACCAAATCATTTTGGCCAAGTACCTGGCCGCTTTATTGTTGATCCTCTTTGCGCTGTTACCCACACTGGTTTATTATTTTAGTGTCGTTCAGCTGGGTGATCCCGTTGGGAACATCGACAGTGCCGGTTTTTTTGGTTCCTATATTGGGTTGCTTTTTGTGGGAGCCTTATTTGCGGCCATTGGGCTTTTTAGTTCCTCCCTTACTTCGAACCAAATAATGGCCTTTGTAATAGCGGTGTTTTTATGCTTCCTATTGTACGGGGGGCTGGGGGCACTGGCGGCCTTATCCTCCGGGGAATGGGGATTGTTTCTGGAAGAATTGGGCATCAGTTTTCACTTTGAACAAATGGGTAGGGGGGTGATCGTTTCAGAAAACGTCTTTTACTTTCTGGGGATGATCCTTACCTGGTTGATTTTCACTTGGATTTTGATAGAGCGAAATGGATAGAAAGCAGCGACCCATTGTACTCGGCATCCTATTCCTGATACTCCTATGGCTAGGGTTATGGGGATTGGGGTCTTGGTGGCAGTTTCGGATGGACCTGACCGAAGAAGGCCGCTATTCCCTGTCCGACGCTACCAGAGGCGTTTTGGCCAATATGGACGGGCCCCTGGAAGTTGAAATTTTATTGGATGGAGATTTGCCGGCAGGAATGAAACGGTTTCAGAAGGGAATTGAGGAAACGCTAACCACTTTTCAAAATTACAGTAATGAGGAAATCACCATCCGTTACCAGGATCCCTTAAAAATGGATAGTGAATCCAGGGAAGCCTTCATCCTCGATCTGGCCGCCTATGGGATCAACCAGACTAACTTGTACAGTACCCAAAATGGGGCCCAAACCTCACGCATGATTTTTCCAGGGATAGTCCTTAGAAGCCAGGACTATGAATTGGGCGTTTTGCTGCTTAAAGGCGAGATGGGGATGCGGCCCGATGAAATACTGAACCTTTCCATCGAAAACCTGGAATTCGAAATCGGCCAGGCCCTTCAGCGGCTTTATACGAAAAATAAAAAGGCAGTAGGAATCATCATCGGGCAGGGTGAAATGGCGGAGGACAATGGATTCGGAATGGTAGAAGCCCTGAATGAGGATTATGAAGTTTATAAGGTTCCCTTTGATCAGGCTGAGAAGGTGGCCGATTTGCTTACTTTTGAGACATTGCTGGTGGCGGGTCCTCAGGAAGCCTACGAAGAACGGGAACAATACCTGCTGGACCAGTATCTAATGCATGGTGGAAATCTGGTGTTTTTTGTGGATCAAATGGCGGTGAACCTGGAAGAGGCGGCGGGAGAGGGGACGGTAGCGATGCCCTTCGACACCGGATTGGATGGCTTGCTTTTCCGGTATGGAATACGAATCAACCGGGATTTGATACAGGATTTGAATTTTGGATATCATCCGGTGGTTTCAGGAGATTTTGGGAATCAGTCGCAGCTGGTTCCTTTGCCCTGGCCTTTTTATGTGCAGGCAGGTAAGATGGCCAACCATCCCATTACCAAGGGTTTAGATCAAGTTCAATTCCGCTTTGTCAGTACCATGGATACGGTAAAGGCGGAAGGGGTTACCAAAACTCCCCTTATTTTTAGTAGTAATTTTAGTAAAAAATTGAGCGCTCCGGTGCGGGTTGCTTTTGAGGACATGGCGGGAGAACCGGAAGTGGAATCCTTTACTTCCGGAAACCTACCGCTGGTATACCTGCTGGAAGGCAATTTTACTTCGTATTTTAAAAACAGGTTTGTACCCGATGAGTTTGATGCCAGCAGTTTTATTCCCGAAGGGAACGCCGGGCGCGTTCTGGTGGCTGGGGATGCAGATTTGGTGAAAAGTTGGGTGGACCCCAGCGAAAAAGAACCCCTGCCGCTTGGCATGAGTCCATTTGCTGAAAACCAAACGGCAAACAGGGAGTTTTTGCAGAATGCAGTGAATTTCCTGGTGGACCCCGAGGGTATCATGGCTACCAAACGAAAGCAATTCCAAATCAGGCCGCTGAATAAAGTAAAAGTAAACCGGCAAAAAAGCGTTTGGCAGGTCATAAACATTGCCTTCCCTGTGCTGCTGGTACTGCTAATCGGCTGGGTGCAGTATTTTTTTAAGAAAAGAAAATACGAAAGGAAGCATGTTTAAAAGTAAGGTCGGCAAATTTCGGGGTATTTTTATTTCATCTAATCAAATCCCAATGAGGGCATTTGTAATTTTATTTATAACTTTACCCTGTTAAATCCATCGGATGCATCTGGGGAGTCAACCATTGCCCTTACGCAACGGTTTGGAAATCAGAAATCATCTTTTTACCGTAGCCAGGCCCTCAATTTGGGCCAGGCGCATCAATTGACCGACGTAATAAAAAAAATACACCTATGAAATTTATTGTTTCTTCTTCATCCCTTTTGAAGCAGCTGTCTTCCATAAACGGGGTAGTAACCACCAACCCGGTGGTACCGATTTTGGAAAACTTTCTTTTTGAAATCAAGGACAGTAAACTGACGGTGACGGCTTCCGACCTGCAAACTTCAATGATGACAGAAATAGATGTGGAGGCCAAGGAAGATGGAAATATTGCCGTTCCTGCTAAAATTCTTATCGAAACGCTAAAAAACCTGCCTGAACAGCCGGTTACCTTTAGCATTGACAAAGAAACCTATAGTATAGAGATCAGTTCCGACAATGGCCGCTACAAGCTGGCTGGGGAAAATGCCACCGATTTCCCACGAATACCCGGAGTGACCAATGCCACTTCCGTGGAAATGTCCACCGGGGTACTGAGCAGTGCCATTGCCAATACGATTTTTGCCACCAGCAACGATGAGCTCCGACCGGCCATGACGGGCGTCTATGTCAATCTTAGCGATACCAATACCACCTTCGTGGCCACGGACGGACACCGCCTTATCCGCTATCGAAGAGTAGACATCGCCTCACCTGAGGCCGCTAATATTATCGTACCGAGAAAGGCGTTGAACCTGTTAAAATCAACACTTCCTTCGGATAACGTACCGGTGACAGTGGAATTTAATAGCAGCAATGCCTACTTCAAATTCAATAATATCAAAATGATTTGTCGGTTGATTGATGAACGTTTTCCGGATTACGAAAATGTCATCCCTACCGATAATGAAAACGACATGGTGATCAATCGGCAGGAATTTTTAGGTTCTCTGCGAAGGATTGCCATCTATGCGAATAAAACCACGCATCAGGTGCGATTGAAACTTACGGGTAGCGAACTTCAGATTTCTGCTGAAGATCTGGACTTTTCGAACGAAGCGAACGAACGCCTTTCCTGCGAACACGAAGGAGAGGACATTGAGATAGGATTCAACGCCAAATTCCTCGTGGAAATGTTAAATAACATTACCGCCAAGGAAGTAACCTTAAAATTCAGTGCCCCCAACAGGGCCGGGTTGATATTGCCCTCTGACATGAGTGAAAACGAGGATATCCTTATGCTCGTCATGCCGGTGATGTTGAGCAACTACGTATAAAAAAGCTACCTTTGACAGGTAACCCTTTCATTTCGGGTTTGCTTTTTTTATGCAGTCTTTTTGATTTTGCACTGTGAAAATGGCAAATTTTCAAACCTGGGTGTATTGCTTGCTGCAGGCTTGATTTCAATCCGTTGTTTACAAGCAGCAGTCAAAGATAATAGTTACCCAGGCATCGCATTAAGGCGGACTTATCAGGAGGCTAATGTTCCTTTTGAAAAGTGTGGCCTTATTCTTTTGCCACTTCTACGTTTGTAAACCAAATGATCTTATCTCCGCTTTCTAACCGGTGGTCCAGGGCAATTTTTATGCCGTCGAATTCCTGTACATTCTCCCAGGTAAAAGCCCTGCCATCCGGACCATCCCCCCTGCGAAAGACCCATTCTTTGATCATGTACTCCTCGTCCACATACAGATCGTAGGCATCTCCGGGGGTGTACCCATCGGTATTATTGTAGCGGATGATCACCTTGGTAGTCGTTTCTCCATGGATGGGAGAGGATTGATTTTCGATCACTTCCGCCTCGTATCCATCATCCCAGGCCAACTGAAAAGGAAATAGCAACCAATATTTATCATTTATGAATTTCTGGTCCACTCCTTCGACTTGAGCCGTCTTGTCTGCAATGAGATAACTAGCGGTGGTATCCGGCCCCCGGTATTGCACTTCGCCTTTTTCCATGTTCCATTTCCAGTCCCTCACCAATACATTCACACTGTCTCTGCGCACGTTCCAGGTATAGGCGATTGAACTTACCTCATCCAACTGCTCATAACCATATGCTTTGGCTATTTTCATGGTAATGGAATCGGAATCTTCCGTTTTGGGCGTGCAGGACAACGCAAACAAAATAAGGATAATCAGGAAGTAGTTGCAATTTTTCATGGGATCGTGGTTTTTGTAGTTGTTTGCTAAGGTAAACATTTTAAGGCATTTACGCGAGGGGCTTGGAATTTCTTATGGTTTATGGGTCCACTGGTATTTTTTTCCAGGGATCGCCTTTACAAATCCCAGGAATTCCAGATTTAAGAGTTTGATCGCAAGTTCGGCGATCGGAATCCCCATGTCCCGGCTCAGCCAATCGATTTCCGCCTCATTTTTTTCGAATAGCCGCTCCAGGACCTTAATCTCTATGGAATCCAGATTCGATGTATCCGATAGCGTCGCTGTAGGACCATTTTCTCCGGACTCCTTATCCCAGGAAAGTGACTCTTCGATTTCCTTTACCCCCATGTAAATTCCGGCTTTCATACTGCGAATCAGATTATTGCATCCTTCACTGTATTTCGACTGTAAATTTCCGGGTACGGCGAAAACTTCCCGATTGTAACTGTAGGCAATTTCTGCCGTTATGAGGGCACCCCCTTTTTTTGCGGCTTCCACCACAATTAGTGCATCCGAAAGCCCAGCTATGATCCGGTTTCGTTGAGGGAAATTCATGGGGTTCAGTTTGGATCCGATTTTAAACTCGGATAACAAGCCACCGTTTTCCATCATTTGCGTGGCAGTGCCGGTGTGGGCAGCTGGATAGATGGTTTCCAGATCGGATCCCATGATGCCGATGGTGGGTAAATTTAGCGATAGGGCAGCCCGATGGGCCTCCACATCGATCCCGTAGGCCAGCCCGCTGATGATGGTAGGTTGGAAACGGGCCAGGTCCTCGGTGATTTTTTGGGTGATATTTTTGCCATACCTGCTTGCATTGCGGGTTCCCACGATACCAACTGTGCGGTCGGGATTAAGATTCAGGTTGCCTTTGGTAAAGAGAATGGGAGGTGCATCCGGGATGCCTCGTAGCCGGTCCGGAAAGGTACTATCCGGGTAACAGTGTACCTGAATGTTTTTTTTGGCAGCCACCTCAAGCAAGGAGGCTGCTTCGCTCAGATAGGTGTCTTTGGATTTTCGGTGGGCAAGTAGCTTCGGTCCAATACCCGGAATTTTGGCCACCTTCCCCTGTGGAAGCGTGAAAAAATCTTCAGCCGATCCGCAATAGCTGATGATGGTCTTGAAAATGCTGGGGCCTAGTTTGGGAACCAGACTTAGTGCCACCGTATGCAAAACCTTACTGCTCTGTCCGCTGCTCATCCAGATTTTCCCTGATTTCAATCAAAAAACTTCTGATTTCGTGTAGCCTATGGATCATCGACGCAGTGTCCTGTATCTTGTGCAGGTCTTTTTTGATGATTTCCTGAGCACCAGTTAGCGTGTAACCCTTTTCTTTTACCAGGTGATAGATGAGCTGAAGTTTTTCAATGTCATCTTTGGTAAACCTACGGTTTCCTTTCTTATCTTTTTTGGGTTTGATGATGTCGAATTCACCTTCCCAATAGCGGATTAGGGAAGTAGCCACCTTAAATTTATCGGCCACTTCTCCTATAGAAAAGTATTTTTTCTCTATTTCTTTTTCTCTGTAAGGCAATTTGCAGGTAGTTTTTCACCAAAAATATACAATTTAATCGGCAAACAACATAGGTTTACCGGTAACTATTTTCCGTAGTGGTCAGCCGGTAAAAATAAAAGACCAGAAACATATCCCGTAATAATGGAGATGTTTCTGGCCTTGAGAAGCTTCTTTATATTAGGACAGGGACTGGTTTTCCCTGGAAGCCAATTCCAGTATTTTGTCAAATTCGGAAGGTTCCAGATCTTTAAAGAAGTAATTTACCGGATTAACGTACTTGTCATCTTTGATTACTTCATAGTGCACGTGCGGAGCGGTAGAAGACCCTGTATTACCTACCGAACCAATTTTGTCACCTCTTTTAATTTTATCTCCAACCCTGACATCAAAATCGTTCATATGTGCATATCGGGTTTTAAATCCGAAACCATGATCAATGATAATGGATTTACCATAACCTCCAAATTCGGTACGAACCCGTTCCACGACCCCATCACCGGTGGAGTAGATAGGCGTGCCCTTGGGTGCGGAGAAATCCACGCCGGTATGCATTTTCCTAACCTTCAAAATGGGGTGCAGGCGAACACCGTATCCGGAAGCCAGGCGATTTAACTCTTCGTTATGTATGGGCTGTATGGCAGGAATAGAAGCCCAATACTCTTCCTTGTTCATCGCCGTTTCAGATAGTTCATCGTAAGATTCCCACTGGATAAAGAGCTGTCTTTTAAGTGTTTCTACCTTATTGGAAACGGAAACGATCATTTTTTCCTGATTCAATCCCTTCTCTTTGATTTCCCGAAACCGGTCTGAACCCCCAAACCCTGCTTTCCTGACGGAAGTGGGTATCGGTTCCGATTCGAAAATAACCCGGTATAGGTTATCATCACGCTCCTGCAGGTCAGCCATCATCGTATTTAGTTGTCCGACTTCCTGTTCGAGAAGCTCGTAATAAAGTTTCAACTCCCGGTTTTCTTTTTTCAGCATTAATTCTTTGGGGCTGTCAAAATAATAATGGAAGACCAACAATATCCCCACTGCCAACATGGATGATAAGGACAAAAAACCCAATAGGTTTAGGGTTACATCCCACTTGCTTCTGACATACCGTTCGTACTTGCAGGTTTTGGGATCGTAATAATATTTTATTCTACTCATTTAACAAATAGTACGTTAAAACTGCTAATTTTGTAATCCGAAAAAAAAATCGGTTAATTTCATTACTACCAGAAAATCACTTATTTGGGTGTTTGGGTACAAAGATAATCCAAAAACTTTATAATTTCCAAGTAATTCATTCTAAGCTAACTAAATATGAATTCAAAACAAATCAGAAGCCAATTCATTGAATTTTTTCAATCAAAAAAGCATCAATTTGTTTCTTCTGCACCAATCGTAGTGAAGAATGATCCTTCGTTAATGTTTACTAACGCGGGAATGAATCAATTTAAGGATTTTTTCCTTGGAAATGAAATTCCGGCCCATGTTCGTGTGACTAACAGTCAAAAGTGCCTTAGGGTTTCGGGAAAACACAATGATTTGGAAGAAGTCGGGGTGGATACCTACCATCATACCATGTTTGAGATGATGGGAAACTGGTCTTTTGGCGATTATTTTAAGCAAGAAGCCATCGCCTGGGCCTGGGAGTTGCTCAAGGATGTGTACAAGCTGCCCGTAGACCGTATGTACGTGACTGTATTCGGCGGGGACCGGGAAGACGGGTTAGAAGAGGATAAGGAATCCTTTGCCTATTGGGAGGAATGGATCGACCGGGAGAAGATCCTGCTTGGTTCTAAAAAGGACAATTTTTGGGAGATGGGAGAAACCGGCCCCTGTGGTCCCTGCTCGGAGATACACATTGATATGCGGTCTCAGGAAGAGATCGATCGGGTTCCGGGAAAAGAGTTGGTCAATGCAGATCATCCCCAGGTAATTGAAATATGGAACCTGGTTTTTATTCAATATAACCGGTTTTCGGATGGGCATCTGAAAGCACTTCCTTCGCAACATGTGGATACCGGAATGGGACTGGAACGTCTGGTGCGGGTTATCCAGCAGAAAGCATCCAATTACGATACGGATCTGTTCGTACCCTTTATAGAAAAAATAGCAGCCATTTCCGGTTACCAATACGGGCAATCTGAAAAAACAGACATTGCATTCCGGGTGATTGTGGATCATATCCGGGCGATATCCTTCACCATAGCCGATGGGCAGCTACCCTCCAATAATAAAGCAGGATACGTTATCCGAAGAATACTTCGTAGGGCCGTTCGGTACGGGTACACCTTTCTGGACCTGAAAGCTCCATTTCTATACCAGCTTGTGGCTGTTTTGGCAGAGAAGTTTGGCGAGTTTTATCCTGAAATAGAGGAACAGCGAGCGTTTATTGCTAAAGTAATTCAGGAAGAAGAGTTGGCCTTTCTCCGAACCCTCGATAAGGGGCTAAAAAACCTGGAAAACATACAACAGTCCCTGGAGGTGAAAAAGGAGCAGGTGATCCCCGGAGAAATTGCCTTTGAATTGTACGATACCTATGGATTTCCGCTAGACCTGACTTCCCTGATCGCCAGAGAAAATGGGCTAAGTGTCGATGAAAAGGGCTTTGAGCGGGCCATGGTCCTTCAAAAGGAACGCTCAAGATCTGCCGCTCAACTGGAAACCGGAGACTGGATTACCGTACACGAGGAGGAAAGTGAAGGGTTTGTAGGCTATGATAAACTCCATGCACAGGCCCGAATCATCAAATACCGTAAGATAAAAGATAAGAAATCAGACCGGTTTCAATTGGTTTTGAGCCAGACACCCTTCTACGCAGAGAGCGGCGGACAGGTAGGGGATACCGGTACCCTGAGTAGCGGAAACGAGGTGCTTCAGGTACTGGACACAAAAAAAGAAAACGATCTGATCGTCCATTGGGTAGATAAATTACCAGAACGCATTGATAATGAATTTTTCTGCCAGGTAAACGACGAAAAAAGGGCAAGAATCAAAGCGAATCATACGGCTACCCATTTGTTGCAGGCGGCGTTGAAAACAGTGCTGGGAACCCATGTGCAGCAAAAAGGTTCCCTGGTCAACGAGCAGATACTTCGCTTTGATTTTTCGCATTTCGCGAAAATGACTGCCGAAGAAATAGTACAGACGGAGGCCATCGTAAATGCGAAAATCAGGGAAAATATTTCGCTAAGAGAGCAACGGAATGTACCCATTGAGGAAGCCAAGACCCAGGGAGCCACGGCTCTTTTCGGGGAGAAATATGGTGATTTCGTTCGGGTGATTACTTTTGATCCGGAGTTTTCGGTTGAATTGTGCGGGGGAACGCATGTAAAAGCCACCGGAGAAATTGGATTTTTTAAATTGATTTCTGAAAGCTCCATTTCCGCGGGTGTCCGGCGAGTGGAAGCGGTTACCGGCAGGCAGGCCGAAGCCTTTGTGAATAAGCAATCTCAAGTGATTCAGGAAGTTCAGGAACTGTTAAAAAATCCTAAAGATCTGGTGGGGGCGATTGAGGCGTTGGCAGAAGAGCGGTCCCTTCTTCGCAAAGAGATTGAAGTTTTGCATCTGAAAGCCACCGAAGAGATAAAAGAAAGCCTGAAAAATCAGGCAAAATCCTTAAACGGTTACCAATTGGTATCAGCTTTGATTAAATTGCCCAACGGAGAAGCGTTAAAAAAGCTTTCTTTTGAGTTAAAAAATGAAATGGAAGACTTGATCGCCATCCTGGCAGCCGATATCGGCGGTAAACCCCAATTGGCCGTTGTCATTAGTGACAGCCTTGTAAAAGAAAAAGGGCTACATGCCGGGAAGTTGGTTAAGGAGCTTGCTAAGGAAATCAATGGTGGCGGCGGGGGACAGCCCTTTTATGCCACAGCTGGGGGAAAAGATTCCTCAGGTTTGCCGCGTGTGCTTTCCAAAGCGGATGCCATCCTTCAGCATTCCCTGAAATAATTTTGCCTATTCCAGATTTGGTTTTGGGGGAATTCTCTGCCATTTTTGGAACAATAAATGTAATGATTAAGCGATGATTGACGAAAAATCCATTTCCTCAGCGGATGCCATTCGGGAAAAATACGAGTTGGTGATAGGGTTGGAGGTTCATGCCCAACTACTCACCAACAGTAAAATGTATACCTCGGATGCGACCACTTATGGCAACATGCCCAATACGAATGTGTCCGTCATTACCCTCGGGCACCCGGGTACCTTGCCGAAGGTAAATAAGCGGGCGGTGGAATATGCAGTTAAAATGGGATTGGCATGCCATTGCTCCATCACCAGAAGAAATGTCTTTGCCAGGAAGAATTATTTTTACCCGGATTTGCCCAAAGGCTACCAGCTTACTCAGGACAAAAATCCGATCTGTGTAGGCGGGCATGTACCGATCGCGTTGTCGAGTGGGGAAAAAAAGAATATTGCACTTACCCGGATCCACATGGAAGAGGATGCGGGCAAGTCCATTCACCTGGCGGGAGAAGTGGACACCCTGGTTGATTTTAACCGGGCAGGCGTACCACTGATAGAAATCGTCACAGAACCCGACATGCGCTCTTCCGAAGAGGCCTACAACCTGCTGACAGAGATCAAAAAGCTGGTAAAATACCTGGAGATTTGTGATGGAAACATGGAGGAGGGTTCCCTGCGTTGCGATGCCAATGTATCCGTCAGACGCTTTGGCGACAAGGTATTGGGAAAGAAAGTGGAAGTAAAAAATATGAACTCTTTCCGGAATGTAGCCCGAGCCATCGAACACGAATTTGAAAGGCAGGCCCGGTTGCTGGAAGAAGGAAAGGAAATTGTCTCTGAAACGAGGACCTTCGATGCGACTTCCGGGCTAACGGGCAGCATGCGTACCAAGGAAGACCTGAACGATTACCGTTATTTTCCGGAACCGGACTTGAGTCCTGTGGTCATTTCCGAAGAGTGGCTTCAGTCGGTAAAAGCCGAAATGCCGGTCTTGCCGGGAGTTCTTTTTTCCAAATTCGTTGACACTTATGGTTTGCCCGAATACGATGCAGGGGTACTTACGGACCAAAAAGAAATTGCGCTTTGGTTTGAAGTCCTCTGTAGCCATACCCAAAACTACAAAAGTGCCTCGAATTGGCTAATGGGGCCGGTAAAATCGTATTTGAACGAATTGACGCTTGGAATTGCCGATTTTCCGATAAGCCCTAAAAAACTGGCCGAACTTATCAGCCTGATTGATGAAGGGAAGGTCAGCTATACCGCAGCTTCCCAAAAGGTTTATCCTGAATTAGTACAACATCCGGAGCGGTCTCCGCTCGAAATAGCGCAGGAGTTAAACCTGATTCAAGATAGTGATGAGGATACCATCAAACCGGTGATTGAAGCCATTCTTGCTGAAAATGAAGCCAAGGTGCTGGAATATCGGTCCGGAAAAAAGGGACTGATGGGCATGTTTATGGGACAGGTAATGAAGAAATCCAAGGGAAAGGCAGACCCAAAGATTGCTAGTAAAATTTTAACGGAATTATTGGAACAGTGATGATGAAAAAATGGATTTATAATATTTTTTCCCTGGGGGTAGCGATGGGCTTCCTTTTCTCTTGTGGGGAAGAAGAAAAACAAGTGTTTGATGGTCAGGTCACCATCTCTGGTACCATTCAAAATCGCCCTGAGGGCGAGTTGGTGTTGTCTCAGTACGATAATAACAGTATCAACGTGCTGGATACCTTGACCGTCGCAGATAATGGGGAATTTTCCTACGAGTTGGATCTGGAGTCGCCGAACTTCTACGAACTGGACCTTTTTGGTGCGAAAACAGTGCGCCTGGCGCTCTATGAGGAAGACGTGCAGGTCAGTTATGACTTTGACAACGAGGAACTCCAACTGTCGGGTTCCTCTGATAGCCAACTGGTAATGGCCATTGACTCGCTCACGACGGTTTATCAGGAAGCGGGAAATGAACTAAACTCCGACTTCTATGAGGCCATGGCAAATAAAGACCAGGAAAAAATCAAACAAATCCAGGAGCAGGCCATGGATCTGGAGTTAAACCACGCAGAGAAAATCAAGGAGATTATCTCAGAAAGTGGTGGAAGTTTCGCTGCCCTGGCAGGAATGGGCATGCTAGACCCCCGAACCGATTTTAACTACCTGGATAGTCTAATCACAGACCTGGGCGAGCGGTATCCGGATATGAAGCTTATCACTTCCTGGAAGCAGGAACTGGATGAATTAAGAGCCCTGTCCATCGGGCAGCCGGCACCTGAAATATCTCTTCCCAATCCGGAGGGGAAAATAGTGAAATTATCGGATTTGCAAGGCAAATATGTTTTGGTGGACTTCTGGGCAGGCTGGTGCAAGCCCTGTAGGGATGAGAACCCCAATGTGGTGAGACTTTATAACAAATACAAAGGAGATGGGTTTGAGGTATTTGGGGTGTCCCTGGACCGCACCCGGGAAATGTGGCTTAAAGCAATAGAAGAGGATGGTTTGGAGTGGACTCAGGTTTCCGATTTAAAGTATTTTAATTCGGAAGCAGCTGCCACCTATCAAATTAACGCCATTCCTGCTACCTACATGATTGACCCTGAAGGAAATATACTGGCGAAAGATCTGCGGGGAAGATCATTGGAAAGAAAATTGGAGGAATTATTCGATTAAATGAGGATTTGACCGTTAAAATAATCTTTTCTAACAATCCGGAGTTAGCAATTCAGCAGCAATTTGGATAATTAACAATGAACTGATCATTCTATGTGTAATTGATAAAATAATTCCCTATTATTGAATAAGATTTACTACAATACTTCTGTTCCTTAAAAGGAAGTATTGTAGTATTTGTACAAGTAAATTTGTCATCCATGCCCAAATTTGTGTCATTGAAAAGAATAACAGTAACCACAAACAAAAATAAATTTTCCAATCTCCGATGTAAAGCAGAAAGCAGGGTGGTACTAAAACCCAGGCACTTGATTTGCATTTAACTTAAAAACCATTCAATTCTTATGAAAAAAAGAAACCTAAAATTTCCCTTGACACGGTCATTTGCCGTGATGCTATTCGTTTTGCTAGCCATGGGAGCATGTAAAAGTAAAAAAAAGGTAGTTGAGGCAGAGCCTGAACCAGCACCTGTAGAAGAGCCAGCTCCTGAGCCAGAACCAGAGCCGGAACAGCCTTCCGCTGAAGAAGTAGCTGTCGGAAAATTGGAAAGTTACTTCGATGCGGTAGCCAATGCTTCCACCCTTCAAAGTGCCAATAATACCATCCGGGAAGCGATGGGAATGTTTTCCAATCAAAATACGCCCGTGCTGATTGTCATCCATGAGGAAAGTGGTGTGAAAGATTACGATGAACCGACGACCATTGAAAGGTATCTTAACTATCTCAAAGACACCAAAAAAAATCTGAATTTTATCAGTGACATCAGAATGGATGGATCCGGGAAGGTCACCGAATTAGAACTTAGAAGAAGATAATTTTAAAAAACATAAAAGAAAGTAAGTGATTATGAAAAAATATATTCCATCCCTTTTGATCTTTTTCCTGGCGACCTCTATCTCGGTATTTGCGCAGGACGAAAGCATAAGTCCTCAAAGAAAGCAAGCCATTGATTCCCTTGCATTGGAAAAAGTAAAGGACCTTAGTAAATACATCAGCATTATTGGGAGTAAAGAAACGCAATTTTCCGAAGCCACCCGCGTTATGGACCGAGCCGAAGAGTTGTTTGCTCCGGATGCAGAAATGGGAGTGTCTTCTATAAACACCAATGAGATCGCCTACTATAAAATCAGAAGGTATTTTGAGCGATTGATGGCGTTGAATTACGATCGCGTTAATATCAGTTGGTACGATATCCACTACATTAGCGATTTGGAAAGACAACCTGACGGCAGGTATGTGGGGGTCATCACCATCTACCAACGATTCGAAGGAACTTCCCAAGAAGCCGGACTTAATTACAGAGACACCACCAAAAAAGACATTACGATTTACGTAGAGAAGAAGCAAACCCAGATTTCCGGAAGAACCATTGAGTTTTGGGATGTGCTACTGGGAGACGTGAGAGTGACGGAAACATCAGCATGAGAATAGTACCCCTAATTACGCTAATTACCATAATCTTATCTATACATTCCGCCCCGGGGCAAACCTTGAACAGCTCCGGGCGGATTATAGATGATGGCAGATTCGCTGCCGCAACCAAACAAGTCAATCAATTTTTTAGAAGATTTAATGCTGAAGAAAGCAAAGATGGGACGGTCAGGTACCTACCTGACGATGAAAACTACCACAATACGGACCTAAGGAAATCCTTTATCAACATCCTTTTTGATAATGAAACATCTGATGTAACTAATGAACTGAAAAGAGAATTCATCAATCATGTTGTTTCGGATACCTATCCGCAGTTTCTCAATTTTCACGGGGGAGATTGGTTTTCCGAAGTCAATACCGTTTTCACTTATAATGGAGAAAGGCTGGAAGTGGTATTGTTTTTGAAGCTACAGCCTCAAGGACTGGGGTACGAATGGGTCATTGAGAACGTTTCCTTTGCCCCCTTTACCACTGCCTTTGACAAACCGGAAGGAGATGAAAAGAAATTTCTTCATCCCCTTAGTCACGAATTGGGATTTATGAACTTAAGGAAGGCTATCGTGGAAAATCCCAAGCCGGAATCGTATACTCCGGATGACTATCAACCGGAGTACCTCACGCTTTTTCTTTATGAAATAAAGAAAGACAGATTGAAATTTGTTACTGTAAAGGATACCAGATTTCATTTTTTTCAAATTGACAACTGGTATTTTGAGCTTTCACAGTTCAATCGCCCGGGCTTCAACACGGGTTGGCTTATTGCCAATCTGATGAAATTAGAGGATGGAGATAAGCAAATTATATTGAATTACATCTATGACAGGAATTAGATCAATTGTTTCAATCCTGCTTTTTTTTTGTACCCAAATAGCCTTTACCCAGGATTTAGGAGGGTACAGTAAACAGGAAATTAAGGATTTTACCCAGCAGGCGGAAGATCAGGTCCGTTTTCTGCAATATTTTCTCAATACCGTCGGAAGTAATGAAACTTCCGCCAGAGATAAGGATGTAATCATCCGGGAAAGTTATAAAAAAATATTTAGGGACGAGCAGGTACAGGTAGAAGATGACTTGCTGACAGATAGACAGGTAATCACCAATAAAAGCATCGTTTCTTACCTCAAAGACATAGAGTTCTTTTTTAAAGACGTGGCGTTCGAATTTAAAGTCAAGGAAATCGAACCCAAGCTAAACGATCAGGAGGAATTGTTTTTTGAAATCTCCCTCGATAGGACCCTGACCGGAGTGGGGCTGAATAACGAACCCGTCGAAAATACCAAAGGGAGGTATATTGAAATCAATCTTGACCGGGATTCCAATGAGCTTAAGATTGCGAGCATGTATACCACCAAGCTCAGCAGAGATGAAGAATTGATCGATTGGTGGAACTCTCTGTCCCTGGAATGGGAGACGCTAATCCGGGAGAAGTTTGACCTGCAGGAAGATTCCGTCTCTCTCGACATGCTGTATAAAGTATCCAGCCTGGATTCACTCAATCTGTCCGGAAACCGATTACTCGTGGACCTTTCACCAATCCAGGTATTTCAGAACTTGAAATACGTTGATATCAGCCATACCCGAATCGAAGAATTGGCACCAATCAGCAATGTGACGTTTCTATCGTACCTGAATATTGCACATACGCCCACCTCGGATATTCAGTTTATCAAATATTCCGATAAGTTGACCTACCTGGACATATCCGGTACAGAGGTGACGAATATTGAGGAATTGGGTAGCCTGAAAAATCTGAAAGTGTTCAGTGCTGTCCAAACACCGCTGACTGGTTTTGGAGTGTTGGAAAATTTCACCGAACTGGTCCACCTTAATCTGGAGGAAAGTGGATTTAATAATATTGAAAATATCCAGCCTTTGACGAAGCTGAAGACGCTTAATCTGAAAGGGAATTACCTGATTAATTTTGGGTTTTTGTCCGAATTGAAAAATCTGGAAGAGATCAACCTGGAAGCTACCAATATACTGGATCTGTCGCCACTCGCTGAACTACCTGCACTCTGGCGTGTCAATATTAACGGCACGGAAGTGAGCCAGCTGGATCCATTGAGCGGATCAAGTTCCATCCAGCGAATATACGCTGACCGAACCAGCATTTCGGAAAATGCGGCAGAGGCTTTCGCCAGAACCAACCGGGGAATTTTGCTCATTCACAATGTAGAAAATCTCCAAACCTGGTGGGAGACCCTTCCCGAGGGCTGGAACCAGGTATTTATCCAGAAATTACCAAATTTAGGAAGGGGAAAACCAAGTATTGAAGCCTTGTCTGAGCTAGTAAACATAGACTCCCTGATGCTCAATGGCAGCCGGATTGTCAACCTGCGGCCAGCGTTGAAATTCAAAAATGCGGTGTATATTTCCTTCGAAAACACCCAGGTGGAGGATCTTTCTCCCCTGGCCGAAATGAAGAGTCTGGAACACATCCAGGCAGATCAAAGCGGTGTAAGAAATCTGGGAGCTTTACAGGAGTTGAATAATCTGAAGAAGATCTCCTTCGCCGGTACTAAGCTTACCTCCGTTGCCCCTTTAAAGGGACTCCCGACGCTAAAATTCATCAATTTGGATCAAACGGAAGTAGCCGATTGGGAAATCCAGGAGCTTGCTGGCTTGCTTCCGGAGACCACCATCGTTTTTCGTTCAGAGGAATTAGCTCAATGGTGGGAGGGGCTCGATGGCACTTGGAAAGATTTGTTTAGTACTCAATTTGATCTTAGCTCCAATCCGGAGACGAGGGAACTGCACCGAATGACTGCCAGTACCTCCATTGCGATTGAAAATGAAGACATTTCCAACTTGGAACCGTTATTGCTATTCTTTAACCTCAAAGAATTACGGATAGCCAGCGTTCCGTTACAAGATCCCTCTGCCATTTCCAGGTTAGAAGGGTTGGAATTACTACAATTGATAGAGACTCCTTTCCGTGACCTGTCCGTTCTTCAACCTCTCAGCTTCCTGGAAGAGCTCGACCTGTCCAATACAGCAGTAGAGGATTTGGAACCGCTCAGTGATTTGGGACGGCTCAGGTATTTGAACCTTTCGGGTACCAATATCCGCAATTTGAAAGGACTGGAAATGCTCTATGATTTGAGGCATTTGGATATTGCCAGCACCAGTGTAAGAAACCTGAATCCCATCAGTCACATGATTAATCTGGAACAGCTGGTTTGCTATAATACCCGTATCAGTAGTCGAAACGTCGGAAAGTTTAAGGAAGAGCTTCCTGATTGTGAAGTAAGGTATTATTAAAAGAAAATGAAAAAAGGCTATCAGGTGATCCTGATAGCCTTTTTTAGCGTTTATGCTGCGCGGATCTTCTTTATTCCTTGATAAAAGAAGTCAGCATCCAGTGGTGCAATTCCAGGCTTTTAATAAAGGCTATTAACATGTCTTCTGTGGCCGTGTCTCCCAGGTCTGCTACCTTGATGGCGCACTCGTTCATCGTATCCACCAAGATCTGAAAGTCTCGAAGTACTTCCTCCACCATTTCTTTGGAACTTAGGTCGGTACCTACCTCTTCAATGTCGGCATGTTGCAGGTATTCTTTCATAAGGCTGTATGGCGTCATTCCAAATACCCGGATTCGCTCTGCAATCAGGTCAATATTGGCAAAGGACTCGTCGTACAGTTCCTCAAATTTTTCATGTAAGTCGAAGAAATCGCTACCGGTAACGTTCCAGTGAAAATTACGCAGCTTTTGGTAATGCACGTGGTAATTGGCCAAAAGTTTATTCAGGGAACTTACTATTTTTTCAGACTCGTCTTTATTATAACCTAGCTTCTTAAAAACTCTTTTTTCTGCTGTTGCGCTCATAACAATTTATTTAAATTTAAAACTTCTTTTAACTGATTTCTACATAAAATAGTGGATCATAAATGATGCCAATATTTCATCTATTTTAATTTGCTTTTCATCGGTCAGATTTCCCGCCTTTCGACGGTAAGGCAATCTCTTATCCCCCCCGATAGCTATTGAGGCATCCGACTGTTTGAAATTCTCGTCATACCTATCTTTCTCAGGCAGGCTCGGTTTCATGATAAATACTTACTTATAGACATTATTAGCTGATTTTTGTTTTGAATTCAGGCTTTTTTATTGCTAAATCAAAAGAATCATCCGAATCACTTCCAAAAGATTCACCGATGTATGACCTGATTCAAACTTATTCTCAGGATTTCACCCATGTTATTGCAACGTAAAAATTCCGCATTTCTATAATGCCTGCCTAGTTCCTGCTTCAGGGTATAGGTGTTTTCTTCGGTGGATAGCAGGTCTTTCTCCATGCTGTTGAGAATGTCGGTGATTTCCTTGGGGGAGCTTTTCAGCCGGGTGGCAATCAGAGCTCTCTCTTCTTTCTGATACTGCGCCATGGACTCCGGCGTAATGTGCCGGATTCCCAATTGGATCAGAGCGTTGTTTTGTTTGAAATACTGGGGTAAATAGATCGATTTCTTCCCTTCATAAGACTGTTGGTCAAAATCTATGGAGCGAATCCGGTAGTGCGTTTCTTCAAAATCCGGTGTCACATCTACCACAAAATTAGAAGAATGCATATCCCCCAATAAGCGTACAAAGCACCTTTCATTGAATTTAACAAACTCTTTGGATAAGCGGATGGGATTTAGCAGGGGATCGTGGATCTGCTGCTTCATAAATTGCTCGCCGGGGATCCCCGCTATGTGCTCCTCGATCAGCGAGTCGCGGTATACCAGGTATCCGATTCTGTTGGGGGATAGTAAATGCTCCAACTCCAGTCCATATACCCTGGAAGCATCCGCATTTTTGATGTAAAAATAATCAAAATTGTCATTGATTCGATTGACAATCCGGACCCGGAAAGGCTGTGTATT
>JAWLFL010000020.1:21244-34830 GCA_041685605.1 Cyclobacterium sp.
GGCAATGAGACCGAAAAGCGCATTTTGAAAGGACCATCGCAGTTTCCGGGAGGTCGGAAAAAGAACCAGAACGTAGACAATAAATAATATTCCGTGAATCCAACCGACATAGGTTACCATGTCAGGAAGTTCAAATATCCACTTCAGCGGCATCGCAATAAATACCAGCACCAACATGGAGGTGCCCTCGGTAAGGCTGATGATCCGGAAACGTTTTACAATAGCCAATCTTTCTTCATTTGTCATATTAATGTTATTTTACGTTGAAAAAGACCTGGAGGGTGTCCCACAGTTTTCGTTTTAATGGAACATTTTTTTCCAATTCTTCCAGTTCGTCTGCAAAGAAATACTCCAGAGGATCCTGCATGATACGGTAATTTTCTTTTTTCAATTTCATCAAAGGATGGTGGATGGTTCCGAAAAGGATCATTTTACCGGGGCCCAATTGGGCCAATGGGTCCTCGTTACTTTCTTTAAGGGATTTTTCAGAAACCAGAGCGATGTCTTTCAATGATAAGTTTACGGCACGGAATATTTTTAGCAAAAACTCCCGGGTACCGGAACTCAGTTCCTCTCCCTGGTAGACGACTAAAATGGATTTTTGAAACGCGCCCTCGTAGGGGAGGGGCTCCGGATCAGGACTCCCGGATGGTTGAGGTGCTTCCATTGGCTCTTCGAGCAATTCGGTGCCTTCTTGTTCCAGCTCCAGACGGGATGCCAGCTGTGCAGCAGCTAATTTTTCACGTACCTCGTCATTTATGACGAAAATATCTTCCGTTAGAAAGAGTTTTAGTTCCTGGTTGTTCATTTCAGATGCAGTACTTTTCGTCATACAATTTATTGCTTTTGGCTGACGCCTTCCAAATCGAACAGGGACTTTAATTCGGTGGCATCCTGCGGGTCCATGCGTTTAGCCAGAATAAGGCGCAATTGTCTTCTTCTGAGCGCGCCGTCAAACAGTTCCTTTTCCCGTTCGGTGATGGGTTCCAGGGGTGGTACTTTTACCGGATGCCCCTTATCATCCACGGCCACAAAGGTAAAGAATGCTTTGTGTGTGGCGTACCTGGATTTGGCGGGAATGTCTTCGGCAATCACTTCGATGAAGACCTCCATAGAGGTGGAAAACGCCCGGGTTACTTGCGCTTTCAAGGTTACCACATTTCCCAGGGCTATGGGGTTTTTAAAGGAAATATTGTCCACAGAAGCAGTAACCACAATCGAATTGGAATGCCGCTGTGCAGAAATAGCAGCGACCACATCCATCCAATGCATTAATTTTCCGCCCATTAGATTGTTCAGGGTATTCGTATCATTCGGCAACACCATCTCGGTCTTGATTACTTCCGAATCCTGAACGTGTTTTTTTACTGTTTTCATAGCCATGGAGCATTATTCCCATCCTTCATCTCCCAATAAGGGGACAAAGGAAAAATTGTCAAAATTTTCCCGGAGGACCTTCTTTTCCGTCTGCCGGGTCAGCCGAAGCATCTGTTGGCTTTTTCGATCACCCACAGGAATTACCAGCGTTCCGCCTATAGCCAGTTGCTCTAATAAGGCTTTCGGGACGACCGGCGCCCCTGCAGTAACGATAATTTTATCAAAAGGAGCCTTTTCCGGCAAACCCAAGCTCCCGTCACCTTGGTAGTGCTGAACTTTTACGCCGATTTTAGGAAGGAACCGCCGGGTTCGCTCGTACAGTGCCTCGTTGTATTCGATGGTATGCACCTTTGCCCCCAAACAGTACAAAATCCCTGCCTGATATCCCGATCCCGTCCCAATTTCCAAAACCTTTTCTCCGGGTTTTACTGCCAGGAGACTGGTTTGGATGGCCACCGTGTAGGGTTGGGAGATGGTTTGTCCCTCACCAATAGGAAAAGCCTTGTCTTCATAGGCATGGCTAAGCAGTGCCGAATCAAAAAAGAAATGCCTGGGGATTTGGTTAATCGCATCCAGCACGGCTTCGTCCTGAATTCCTTTTTTCCGAAGGGTATTGATTAGCCCTCGCCGCTGGCCTTTGTGTAAATAACTGTCTTCGAGTTTCAACATGTTTTTGATCGTATCTTATCCCGATTGATATGCTAAGTTAATGCTAAAAATGGCTTACTTTGCCAACGAAACAGATTTATCTCCAACCGGGTGGTATCCCGGTGGTTAAAAATACCAACAGCATGTTTACAGGAATAATTGAATCCCTTGGAACCGTTAGGCGCATAACCCCGGAAGGGAATAATGTTCATTTTGATATCGAGAGTGGGCTGGTACCCGAACTTAAAATCGACCAGTCGCTCAGTCATAATGGTGTCTGCCTTACCGTGGTCGATCTTGATAAGAATACCTATCGCGTTACGGCCATAGACGAAACGCTTCAAAAGACCAATCTCGGCGATTTGAAAGTCGGGCATCTGGTCAATTTGGAGCGCTGCATGCCTGCTAATGGCAGATTTGACGGGCATATTGTACAGGGCCATATAGATCAAACGGGGATCTTGCAGGAAATCCGCTCCGACGAGGGGAGTTGGATCGCCAGCTTTGAATACGATAGTAGTATCGGGAACCTTACCGTGGAAAAAGGCTCAATTTGTGTCAATGGAATCAGCCTCACTTGTTTTCATTCCCGGAAAGGCAGCTTTCGGGTGGCCATTATTCCCTACACTTACGAGCATACCACCTTTCACCGACTACGTCCCGGAGATCGCGTAAACCTGGAATTTGATATCATTGGAAAATACATGCAACGGATACTCAAGGGGTATTGATACCCGCCGTGCCAAATCGGGCTTGCCACAATCGCCTTCCCATTCCGGTTATCCACCATACCAGCCAGGCTAGCAATATACCTAGTACCGCACCGACCAGCACATCCATCGGGTAATGCACCCCGAGGTAAATCCGGGTATAGGATACCAATCCGGCCCAGGCGAATAACCAGCCCATTCTCCGGAGTCGCTTTTTTCCAACTTTCTGCATAAAAGCCGCCAGTGCAAAAGTGTTGGCCGCATGGGAGGAAGCAAAGCCATACCTTCCCCCACAGCCCGCATAATTCCGGATCAGCTCATCCCAACGGGCATCGTGACAGGGCCGTAGCCTTTCAAAAAAGGGTTTCATAAAGCTTGATGTAAGTTGATCTGCCAGGATAATGGTTAAAATCAGTCCCAAGATGTACCAGACTCGTTCGCTGGGATAATGCCGGATGATCAAGTACAACAGATACAGATATAAAGGTATCCAAATGAACCTTCCGGTTAGCGTCAGCATGACGGGATCTAACCAGGAGGCATGCTGCTGGTTAAGAAAAAGGAATAACGCTTCGTCCCATTGTTTTATCTGCTCGATCATGAGTCGGTATCTAGCCAGTTTCGATTTTTTTTCAACCCCTCCAGGGTGAGGGCTTCCCGGGATCCCGGCACGGGCCTATGATTGTATTCCCAATTCGCAACCGGAGGCATGCTCATCAGAATGCTTTCCGTTCGACCATTGGTATCCAGTCCGAATTTGGTGCCCGCATCCCACACCAGGTTAAACTCCACGTACCGGCCTCTTCGTATGGCTTGCCATTGCAGTTCCGGCTCACCATAAGGTAGCTCGGCATTCTTAGCCATAAAATGCCGGTATAGCTTTGGGAAAAGGTAACCCACCTCTTCTACAAATGAAAGCAATTGGGAGAAAGAAAGCACCTCGTCAGCAACCAACCGGTCAAAGAAAATGCCACCGACTCCGCGGGTCTCCTCCCGGTGGGGTAAGTAAAAATAGTCATCGGCCCATTTTTTAAAACGGGGATAAAACTCCGGATGGTAGGAGTCACAGAGGTTTTTCAATTCCTGATGAAAATAGCGGGCATCTGCGGTATCCAGGTAATGAGGGGTCAGGTCAATTCCTCCTCCAAACCAGTAGGTGCCGTTACTCATTTCAAAGTACCGGATATTCATATGGATGATTGGAACCATGGGGCTGATCGGATGGATGACAATGGACACTCCGGTAGCAAAAAAGTCCGCCTGCTCCAGTTTTAGTTTCCGTAGGATTTTATCAGGAGTGGGTCCATGAACCGCCGAAAAAGCGACTCCTCCTTTTGCAATGATGCGGCCCTTATTCAGGACTCGGGTCGTTCCCCCACCTCCTTGCTTTCGCTCCCAATGATCACTTTCAAAGCGGCCCTTCCCATCCTCAGCTTCCAGCTCGCTGCAGATATGGGCCTGTATTACCCTGAATTTTTCCGCAATATGTTCTTTGCTCACGTTTTCCATGTTTTTTTCCGCATTTATCTCGTTAAAAAGGATAGCCAATACCGATATTAAATACCGATTGCCCCCGCTCTCCCAGCGGCTGCTTGAAGGAAACTTTATCCAAAATAAACCGTTCACCTTCTGGTCTTGCCGGATCGTAAGCTTTTATTCCCATATCCAGTCGAAGGACCAGAAAATCAAAATCCATACGCAGACCCAGGCCGGTCCCCACGGCCAATTCTTTATAAAAACGATTCACTTTAAAATCAGTTCCCTCACGGGAAGGATCCACCGCAAACGTCCAGGTATTGCCGGCGTCAATAAAAAAGGCACCGTCAAAATATCCGAAAAGTTTTCGCCTGAATTCAAACATGGCCTCAAAGAGAATTTCTCCGGGCTGCTCAAAGCGGTAATCAAAGGTACCGTCTTCCCGGGTTTGAGGTGTAAAACTCCCCGGTCCCAGTCTTCGGGGTTGCCAGGCCCGGATACTGGTGCTGCCACCGGCAAAAAAGTATTTTTCGTAGGGTAAAACCCCTCCGCTGATGCCGTAGGGTTTGGCCAGCCCCAGATTAAGGCGGTAGGCAAAGGTACTGTTCGTGCTCATCGGTATGTACCGCCTGATATCCGATTGGAATTTGAGGAATTGAAAGTAATTCAGGTTTCGATCAGCGAGGCTCTCGGGGTTCAAGAAATTGAACGTGGTGCCGCCGCTTTCTACAAACAAGCGCCAAAGCGATGCCTGATTTCGTTGAAATAAGCCGTACTGGTTAAAGTTGATAATTACCTGACCCGAAATACTGCTCACGTAAGACGGCAAAAAGGAATTGATCAGGTTGTTTCCCTGTTCCTGCAGCTCTTCTAGCCTGGACTGAAACAGGGAATCCAGCGAAGAGCGGATAAGGTTGGCATCCACTAGGTTTACTGAAAATTGGTGCCGGAGGTTTCGGGTAGCCCAGGTATAAGCCAGGATGGTATTAAGCGCATCCCGCACGTATTCCGGTCGGTTTACATAGCTGTAACCCAGAAGGGTCCGGGTACGGGGATTGTAGCGACCGAATTTTTCGAGGGTGCCAAAATTGAAGGGTACCAGAAACTGGGGAAATATAACGGAGGCGGATGTGGACAGTTCCCGGCTTCGGTACACACCCCCTTCGGTGGTGGCAGAGGCCACTCCTTCCAACCCTGCCCGAAAATTAAACTCAAAGATCTCCAATCCCCGAAACAGGTTTCGGTTTCGCAGGGAATGGCTGAAGAAGGGACCGGGAAGTTGTTCTGTCACACTGGCACCCAATTGATTTGTAATTTGGAATTTCTGATTGGGCCGGGTAAAAATATTTGTCCTGATGCTATTTCCAAGCGTGTCAAATGAAATGTTTACCAAACGAAATACGTCCAAATTAGCCAATTGCCGCTGGGTTTCAATGACAGCATTTTTGCTGTACACGTCACCTTTTTTTTGAAAAATCCGCGACCCGATAATTTTTTCAGCATAGCGGTCCTGGTACATGATGTACCGGATGCCGTTCCACTCCGTGGAAATGTTTTCGTCCGGAATGAGTTCGTTGGGGCTGGCAATGGTAAAAACGATGGAGTCGATGGTGTAGATGCGGTGCTTTTCGCCCTGCCCGGGTTTTCGGATTACTTGCTCAATGACCACATGATTCTCCACACTGTCCTTGTATACGTTGTATTCAATAAAGGACTTGGAAAAGGTATAATAGCCGCTATCCTTTAGCAAGTCCTCTACCCGTTGCCGCTCGCTGGTCAGGTCCGATTGCCGGTAACGCTCCCCTGCTTCCAGATGGCTGTATTTTTTATTTTTGTCTAAGATCTGGTAAATGTCCGGATCATCGGATTGGGTAAAGGCACTGTCGATCCGGTAGGGGGAATTTTCCTCGATTCGGTAGGTCAGACTTGCTTTTTTCCCCGAGGTATCCGTTTGGGTGGTGACAGCAGCGTCAAAAAAGCCGTTATTTTGAAGGTAAAGAAGCATCTGTTGTCTGGAAATAGCCGTTTCGCTGCTATCCAGGATTACCCGTGGATTTCCCGTACGCATAAACCAGTTGCCGTATTCCAATTTTCGTTCCAGGGAATTTACCATTGAGTTTAGTTTTCGGTAGCGCTTTTCGATTTTCCGGGAAGCGTTTCCCCGGCTGATCGTTTCGGAAAGTTCCGTGGCTTCCTGTTTGCTTTCCCTGATATTTTCAGCGAGGCGGGCACTGTCGTAGAAGCGCTTTCCCAGGGAGTGAACCAGCACCCCGGGTGAAAGGTTGATCAGGGGAATGCGGGTATTGGGTTTTTGCCGGATCAGGCTTCTCAGTGCTTCCGCATCGCTTTCCCGTATCCCTTCTGTGTCCACCTCAAAGAGCAAAAGTTCGTTGGATGGCAGCTCCCGGGTAAGGCTACAGCTCCAGAGCGAAAGGATCAAAAAAAGAAAGTTTATATATTTGGTATTCTTCACTACGACAGTCTCGACAAATGCTAAGCAAAAATACAGTTAAGTTTATTAAATCCTTGCACCAGAAAAAATTCCGTAAACAAGAACAGGCCTTTTTTGTGGAAGGGGCCAAAAATGTAACGGAATTGTTACGTTCGGATTATACTTGCACGCACTTGTTGTATACCGAAAAATTTGCTAATGCACAGCCTGAATTGCTTTTGGCCTTTGGTGGGGAAAAAGTACCCGTGAATCCGGCAGCGCTAAAAGCGGTAGGTACCTTTTCCAGCAATGACCAGGCCTTGGTGATCGCTCAGGTGAAACCCAATCTACCCGTTCAGGTAACTTCCGGCGAACTGATAATTGCCCTGGACGATATCCGGGATCCAGGCAACCTGGGGACCATCATTCGCATCGCGGATTGGTACGGAATTAAAAAAATGTTGCTGTCGCCGGAAACCGCCGACCTGTACAATCCCAAGGTACTTCATGCCAGCATGGGGTCATTTACCCGGTTGGAATTTGAGTACTTACCTTTGGTAGAAAAGCTACGGAAGGTGCGAGTGCCGGTATTCGGTGCATTCCTGAAAGGACAGTCCATTCATGCACACCGGGGGCCTGCGGAGGGCATCCTGCTGATGGGCAACGAATCCCATGGAATCAACCCGGAGTTGGAACCGCTGGTAAGCCAAAAACTCACCATACCTGCCTTTGGAGGTGCTGAATCTCTTAATGTCGCAGTGGCTACGGCGGTACTGTGCGATCATTTACGGCGGCTTAAAGGCGAGGGTAAGTAGCTTTTTGGCTGACCTGAGCCAGGTAATAACGGGTATCCAAATCAGTAGCATAAAAAATCGACAGCAACCCTCAAAAAACATATAAAAAGATTAAATTGGTATATATACTGTATATTTTTAGGAATATACGGAAGGGTAGGTTTATTCGTTAATTCTTACAGAGACCAGGTGGTTTCTAATGGTTGACCGAATTAAAGAACTAATAATCCATTGATTTAAATGTATCAAGAAACGAAGAAATCCGAAAAGATCACTGTGGTGGCAGTAATTGCCGCCGGAAGAAAAAAAGTCTGGCAATACTATACCGAGCCCCGGCACATCATTCAGTGGAATTTTGCCTCTCCTGATTGGCATTGCCCCCGGGCCCGGAATGAAGTGTGTATTGGAGGACAGTTTTTTGCCCGAATGGAGGCTAAAGACGGAAGTTTTGGGTTTGATTACGAGGCGACTTACGAGGATGTGCAGCCCGAAGAGTTTCTTAGCTATGCCCTGTCGGATGGTCGTCAAGTTCAGGTAACTTTTCAGGAAGCGGGTGATCAAACCAGGGTATCCATTTCCTTTGATTCGGAACCGAATAATTCTGCAGCTATGCAACGGGATGGCTGGCAGGCGATTTTAGACAACTTTAAAAAACATGTGGAGGAATCGTAAGCAGGGTTCGGCACGGATGCCTTCATATCGAGGGGACGTTTACCGTTTTCGACATTGCATAGTAATCTTTTTTTAGAAATCATGGCATAGGCAGGTATTCAAAAATTGTTTAAAAGGAGGGAAATTGCCCGTTTTTTCCTTAATTTACCTTACCTTCTGACCAAGCGGTTCTTTATGTCATCCCTGAAAAAATACCTGGCCAAAGCCGGGATCAATGGCTTTTTTTTTCTACTTCTGCTAACCATTTTACTGGCCTATTTATTTCCTGAATGGGGACAAAGCAATGGAAGGGTAAGCCTGGATGAACTTACCTATTATGGGGTGTCTATCATCTTTTTCTTTTATGGGGTGAAGATCAGTCCGGCGACATTAAAAGTCGGCTTGTCCAATTGGCGATTGCACCTTTGGATTCAGAGCACCACTTTTCTGGTTTTTCCATCCCTCATTTTTGCATGTTATGTTTTCTTTGGAGATGCGGATAGCCTTTTTTGGCTGGGGACCTTTTACCTGGCAGTGCTCCCTTCCACGGTTTCCTCTTCGGTGGTGATGGTGTCCATTGCCGGCGGAAATTTGCCCGCCGCGATCTTCAATGCCAGTATTTCCAGCCTGCTGGGGATCTTTATTACGCCCCTTTGGATGGATCTTTTTCTCAGTGCCTCGGAGACGGATTTTGCGCTATGGGATACGGTGGGGCAGTTGGTCCTGCAAATATTCCTTCCGGTGGGAGTCGGTTTTTTACTGCATCGCTACCTGGGTGCCTGGGTGCAGCGACGTGGCCGGCAATTAAAGTATTTCGACCAGTCGGTTATTCTGTTGATCGTTTTTTCAGCATTCTCCCAATCCTTTGGACAAAACATGTTTGCCGGGCAGAATGTGCTGGGGCTTGGGTTCTGGATGTTGCTGCTGTTTTTGGTAATGCTGGGGGTAATGTACGGAGTAGGGAAGTGGCTTGGCTTCAACCGGCCGGACCGGATCACGGTGCTATTCTGTGGGTCCAAAAAATCCCTGGTACAGGCGGCGGTCATGGGCAAGGTGTTGTTTCCCGATCCGGTAGTATTTGGCGTGGTGCTTTTGCCCATCATGCTGTACCATACCCTACAACTTATTATCGGCAGTGCTCTGGCTGAGCGGCTGGGAGCGGAAAAAACGGCTATATAAAGGAGTTGTCCCTGGAAGCCTCTTTGGTCATCTTTTCTGCCAATGATTTTCCGAGGTATCGGTCGATCAGTCCATGCCCCAGGTACAACAGCGGGGTGAGCAAGATGGCTACAGCGAATTTATAAATGTAATTGATGATGCCCACGGCAATGATTTGTTGCAGCGACCAGTTGCCAAAAATGTAAAAGGCAATCCCCAGCACGACGAAGGAATCAATAAACTGAGAAACCAGCGTGGATCCGGTGGCCCGGAGCCAGATCATTTTGGAGCCGGTGATTTTCCTTAGTTTTTGGAAAACAAACACGTCCAGCAACTGCCCCAGCAAAAAAGCGATCAGGGAGCCGATGATAATGCCCAGTCCCTGCCGGAAAATGGTATTGAAGGCATAGTCAATGTTGAAGGGTGCACCCGATGCATCGGTTGCATTTACATCAAGCCAGAAGCCGGCGGGAGGAAGTTGGGTTACCAGGCTGATGACGATAAATACGTATACGATTAGCCCGGCCGTAATAAAGCTGATTTTCCGAACGCCCTTTTTTCCAAAATACTCATTGATAATATCCGTGGTGATGAAAACTACGGGCCAGATGACGGCTCCGGCAGTGAGGTTGAAATCCAGGACATAGCTGTCAAAAAAAGTCCACCCAGCGGGGTTCAGTCCCAGGGTTTGTTCCCCTGAAAAAATTTTCACGCCAATAATCTCAGCCAGGATGGCATTGGTAAGGAAGATGCCACCCAGTATGATAAACAGATTGGTTTTTTTTGACTGATTAGCCTTATCCTGATGATCCATGGTTAGGGAATGGGGTAAATGCTTCCTTCTTCACTTAAAAAACTATTGGGAAATACCTCCCGGGCTTCCAGAAGAAGGGGCTGCAGGTCACTATACCTTACGGAATAGTGCCCCAGCAATAGCTTTTTGGCAGCGGATAGGTTTGCTATTTCCGCCGCTTCCCGGGTAGTGCTGTGCCGGGTTTGCTTTGCCCGATCCTTTTCTGCTTCCATGAAGGTAGCTTCGTGGTACAGTAAATCTACTCCCTGAATAAAGTGGGAAAGACTGGGGTCAAATACCGTATCGGAACAAAAGGCATACTTTCGTGGTGCTTTTAGCTGGCAGAAATCCACTGCTTTATACAGGATTTTGCCGGTCATGTCCCTAACATCCTTTGCTTTTAACAAGGTGCGGATGGCCTCCAGTCCTGGTTTTTGTTGTCGGATCAGCTCTTTTCGCAATTTTACCCGACCCTTCTTTTCCTCGAAGCTAAAACCCGTGCATGGGATCCGGTGTTTTAGTGGAAAGGCATATATTTCCAGGTCGTCCAACTCCAGCAGGCGGGTTTTTTGGTCCACTGCCACTAGGTGAAAAACCAGGGGAAACTTTAGTAGGGTACCGGAATATTTCAGTTGTATCGTAATGATCTCATCCAGGCCTTTCGGTCCGTACAGATGCAGGGGTTCTTTTCGGTTGTTCAAATGGTAAGTACCCAGCAGCCCCATCAATCCCAGGTAATGGTCTCCATGTAGGTGGGAAATGAAAATGTGATTGATTTTAAAGTATTTGACTTTAAATTTCCGGAGCTGGTGCTGGGTGGATTCGCCACAATCGAGCAAAAAGGAGTGCTTACCCCAGATAACTACCTGGGAGGTTTGATTTCTGCCATGGGCCGGGGCAGCAGAGTTGGAACCCAGGATGGTGATTGCAAAGTCCAAATGGATACCTGTCTTCTACTCTTCTTCGTCCTTTGCAGCACCCTGCTCTATTTCATGTATAAAAACGGCCTCAGCGGCCGCCTCGTTGTCCTCAACGACTTTAAAAACTTTGTCCAGCATGGATATTTTCATCAGTTTTAGCACATGCTCCTGGAGGGATGAAAGGATAAAAATACCCCCTTCCTCTCCAAAAGCCCGGTTTCCTACTAGTAGGGCACTGAGCCCGCTGGAGTCGGCGTATTTTACGCTTGCCATATCCAATATCAGGTTTTTATATCCTTCGGCATGTACCGTTAGCAATTCCGACTTCAGTTGTGGTGAAAGGGTGGAGTCTAGTTTTTCCTCCATTAAGGTGAAAAGTACAAATTGTTCTTTCTTATCTACAGCGTATTTCATTTTTGAGTGTATTTACTTCGCATTACGTAAGGTTGGAATTCTCCCTTAAGGATATTTCCGAGTTTAAAATTAGCTTAAAATATGTTGGTGCCAAAACGATCCGGTACCTTCATTCAAATATGTTTCAGAATCGCACTTTTGATTCGCGCTTCCATATCCGAACTATCTGCTGGCACAAAAGTTTTGCCGGTGATCTGTTCAAATAACTCGATGTATCGATTCGAAATGGAATCCACAATGGAAGGACTCATTTCGGGGATGGATTGACCGGGCTTCCCTTGAAAGCCGTTTTCGATTAGCCACTGACGGACAAATTCTTTGGAAAGCTGCTTTTGTGCTTCGCCTCGCGCCTGCCTTTCTTTATACCCCTCCCTATAAAAGTATCGGGACGAGTCCGGTGTATGGATTTCGTCGATCAAATAGATCTGACCCTCGTAGGTTCCGAATTCATATTTAGTATCCACCAAAATCAACCCCTTTTCACGAGCCATCTCGCTTCCCAGCTGAAACAGTTTGCGGGTATAATCTTCTAATTGCAGGTAGTCTTTTTCGCTGACAATACCTTTTTTCAGAATATCTTCTTTCGAAATGTCTTCATCGTGGCCCTCCGATGCTTTGGTGGTCGGGGTGATGATCGGTTCGGGTAAGGGGTCGTTTTCTTTCAATCCCTCCGGTAGGGCTACCCCGCATAGGGTTCTTTTCCCATCCCGGTATTCTCTCCAGGCATGTCCTGCCAGGTATCCCCGGATCACCATCTCCACCTTAAAAGGAAGGCATCGCTTCCCCAGCGTCACATTAGGATCTGGCATTTCCTCCACCCAATTGGGTACAGCCGATGAGGTAGCCGACAGAAAGTGATAGGCAATTTGGTTTAAAACCTGCCCTTTGAAGGGGATGGGAACAGGCAAGACCACATCGAATGCAGATATCCTGTCGGTCGCCACCACAGCGATGGTTTTATCAAAAATATAGACATCCCTTACTTTTCCCCGGTAAAAATCCACCTGACCGGGAAATTGGAACCGGGTATTTTTTATGCCTTGACTCATGTGGTATCCATTTTTACTTGCAAAAATAGAAATTATTCTCAAGCTTGAGGAATTTCCTTCAAAATCAGCGAAGGGAAATCCAATCCGGACCGGGACTTTCTTCAGAAACCAGTAAAAAATTACTGAAGAACACCTCTTCTATAAATGACTTCGGCTATCAATTTCCCTGTCTCGTCAAAAGTGACAAAAGTTCCGTGCCGCAGTCCCCTTCGGTAGTTTCCCCGGGAGGCGACCGTTCCATTTTCGTGAAAAGTGACAAATTTTCCGTGTTTGATTCCTCTTTTGTAGGATACTTCGGATGCTTTCTGACCACCGGGATGGTAGCTGGTGTACAAACCCTCCAGTTGCCCCTCGTTGAAGGTTTTTTCGGCCAGTAATTGCCCATTTTCAGCATATTCCCGATGAATACCTTGCGGGATACCCTGATCAAAATGCTGTACTTCCATTAGTTGCCCGTCCGGATAGAAGGTCTCCTGGCTTCCGTGAGGTTTTCCATTTTGAAAAGCTACCCGGCCCTGAATCTCTCCTGATTCGTAAAATGATTCCAGTGTTCCCTGCAGGTTTCCAGCCTGGAAGGCAGCACGCTGCGCCACCTTTCCACTTGCGTAGAAGGAAGTGACTTTTCCATCTACCTGATCGTCCACATAGGGGGTGATTTTAAGTGTATCTCCCGTTTCCGGGTGTAGTTCGACAAACACGCCCGATTTTTTACCCTCGTCAAACTGTCCGGTTTGGGTTAAATTACCGAAGGGGTCGTAATACTGGTAAGCTCCGTGGGCTATTCCCCCTTTCGTTTGGTACCGTTCCTTGATGCGGGAATTTTCATCATCGTAATAAGTAGTCTCTACTTGCGCAAAGGTAGGAGCTGATAAACAGAAAATCTGTATAAAGAGCAGGAAACCCATTTTTTTGAGCTTGTATAATTTCATCGCATATAGCAAAACCTTTACCATTATCAACGTTCAAAAGTAGATCCGTAGTAGGAAAAGAACGAAATTAAAACCGGGACTTAATAGTCAGGAAGTCCCCGTTTTGGTTGCTCCGTGGGTTTTTTTCTATTTTGTTGAATGTAGCGCAGTTCATTGCTGTTCATCGCATCCAGAATTTGGGTGGCCTGCTCCGGTGTAATGTTCATTTCTTCCAGTCGTTGGCGCATTTCTTCCAT
>JAWLFL010000156.1:0-9084 GCA_041685605.1 Cyclobacterium sp.
GTCTATGGATCCATTTAGCGAAAACTTACCTGAAATGTTGATGTTGGAGAACACGCTCAGGCCATACGCTCTTTCATTTCCTATGTTCTCGTAGGTGGTAAAGATTACATCGTCATCCTGAATGGTTCTTACCGGTTGGATGGATCCTGTGGTATTTCTCAGGTAGGTAGTGAAATTAAGCGATGTTCCTTTTATAAACGTGCTGTAAGACAATTCGTAATTATCTGTGAATTCCGGATCCAATAGCGGGTTTCCCTGTGTGATTTGCTGGGGGTTGGCCGCTTCAATGTTTGGGTTCAGAAAATTCAGGGAAGGCCTTTGTATTCTTCGGTTATACGCTGCTTTTAACATGTTTCCGTTCTCCAATTTTCTACCGAAGTTCATGTTGGGAACGAAAGTCCCGTAGGAAGGTATATCGGCGGGCAAATCAGAATCAAGAAAATCAGCTTCGATATTGGTATATTCGTAGCGCATGCCTGCTTTGATGGTATAGTGTTCCAGAAAGCCCAACGTGTAGGACAAGTATCCTGCGGTTACATTCTGGTCGTAATTAAACTTATTGGAAAGGCTAATATCATCCAATTCTTCAAAGTCCCCATCGGCTCCTTCTGCCCGGAAATAAGCAAAGTCACTGACTGCTTTCCGAAGGATGTTTTTCGCGCCGTATTCCAAAATCTGGTTATCACCAGACCCCAGGGGACTGACATAGTCTAATTGGACTGTAAATTCTTCGTTAAGGTTATCGTTGTCATTTTTCAATCGACTCACTACCTGCTCAAATGACTCATCGTACAAACTGTTGATGAAATCATTGGTTCGATTGTTTCGGCTATACAAGCCGGACACGCTGAATTCCTTCCCTTTTTTCTCAAAACTTTTGGTGTAGTTATAGCTTACATCCACGCTGTTGGAAAGATTTTCTGTACGCACATCTCGTAGTAGCTCACTTACCAAGACATCTTCTACATAGGTTTCGGTAGTTAAATCATCCTGGTTCATTTTCATATTTCTCAGGCCAAAATTGACGGATGTGGTCATGAAGTTAAACTTGTTGATTTCGTAATCCCATCCAAAACTATACCTGCCGAACATCATGTTGTTACGGGTATCGGCAGCTTGGAGTATTCGTCTGTCAGGTCCATCAGGCGATATCAGCGTTTGCTCATTTTCAAACCCTCCCAGTATATTGTATCCGGCACGACCAAATCCGCCCAGACTAAAGCCCATTTTCCCTTTTTTAAGAGCGGCATTCAATCCCAAATTAGATCCTCTAATTCCGGCACTGGTATTGATGTTCAGAGAAGCACCTTGCAACTTGTTTTTCTTTGTCACAATATTGATTACCCCTCCGGTGCCTTCTGCGTCGTATTTGGCAGATGGGGAGGTGATTACCTCTACTGACTTTATTTCTTCCGCAGGAATCTGCTTCAATGCATCGGCAATATTGTTGGCCACAATGGCGGATTGTTTGTTATCGATCAACACCAGGATATTGCTGCTTCCGCGCATGGATACGTTACCATCCAAATCTACGGTAAGCATCGGAACCCTCCGCAAGACATCGGAAGCATCTCCTCCGATGGTGGTTTTATCATTTTCGGCATTGTATATCGTACGGTCTACTTTTTCTGTGATCAGGCTTCGTTGCCCCTGTACGGTTACTTCCTCCAGGGCCACAGAAGATTCAGCCAGGGTAAGATTTCCCAAAAAGACATCCGGGGTGTTCGGCCCCACTTCGATATCCTCCCGAACGAGTGGGTCATAGCCCACATAACTTAATTCTACCTGATACCGGCCAGCGTTTTTTACGTTAAAAAAGAATTCTCCATTGTCATCCGCAACCCCACCTGCAACTCCAGCATCGGTACCTGCCTCTTTCAACATGGCTGTTGCATAAGGAATCGGTTCACCGGTCTCGTTATCTACCACCTTGCCCGAAATTTTAAACTCTTTCTTGGTTGAATTTTCCTGCGCATGGGTGTGAAGGGCACCTGCAAACAGCAAGAGGGTGGATGCTACTAATAATTTGAATAACCTTTTCATTGGAGTGGAATGTTTTAAATAATAGTTGTTTCAATACCTGCAACAAAAGAAATCTATTCTGGAGGGATAAAAAAATACAATAGATAGGTAGCCGCCAAGTATCGACAAAAGCAGGAAAATACCAGACCAATAATTCGGCACGTTTTCGGTTTTGCTTTGGTGGATCAGATTGGCTGATTAGACGGCTATTAAGGTATCTTGGTAGATTCTTTTGGTTCTTTTGTTTTCTTTATTTTAAGTTTATGCTGAGAAAAGGTATTTCTACGGATTATCTTTCTCCCAATCTAAGCTTATGACGTATTCCAATCATTCCCAAAGGATCACCCTGCTTATTCACGTATTGGCCTGGATATTCATTGCCACGGTGATCTTCGTAGTCAGTCCCCTTTCATGGAAAGTAGAGTTACCTGTTGAATATTGGTTCAAGCAGGGCTTCGTTTTAGTTTTTCTTATATTGCTGTTTTACCTCAATATGAAGGTGCTCGTTCCCAAAATCCTATTTAGGGGAAAAAACTTGACCTTTCTGCTTATAGCCATAGGTGCCACCTTAGCGAGTTTGTTTTTGATTATTCAATATGAAAATATTGTCAACCTGCCCGAGTTGATGCATTATTCCTTCCGGCCCGATGTACCCTATGAACCAAGACCCAGAAATTTCAGCTATGACCTGTTTACCGTCCTGCTATTGCTGTTTGGTTTTGGGATCAGCACCAGTGTAGTGGCGGTACAAAAGTGGCAGGCCGATTTGGCTTTGCGGAAAGAGATGGAGCAGGAAAAGGTATCCTCTGAATTGTCCTACCTTAAAGCGCAGATAAACCCGCATTTTTTTTTTAATACACTGAATAATATCTATGCGCTGACCACGATTGATGTGGAAAGAGCCCAGCAAGCCCTGCTGAAGCTGTCCCGAATGATGCGGTATGTCCTTTACGAGACAGATAAGGACTTGACCCGATTTAGCAAGGAACTGGATTTTATCATTGACTACATCGAACTGATGCGGCTGAGACTTTCAGATAAGGTGATTCTGAACATTGACATACCGGAGAAAGTAGAGGATTTGCCCATTGCCCCCATGTTATTACTCCCTTTTCTTGAAAATTGCTTTAAGCACGGTATCAGTTCCACCAATGAAAGTAAAATTGATGTTTCCATTTCTCAAAAAGGGAAAATCGTGCAACTTCAGACGCTGAATACCATCTTTCCGGCAAATCCTAATAGTAAAGAAACCGAAGGAAGCGGCATCGGGTTGACCAATACCAAAAGGAGGTTGGCCTTGATTTACGGAAAAAAGCAGCAGCTTAACATTGACCAAAATAATGAAAAATATCGAGTAGATTTAACCTTGGATTTGTCATGAATATCAGGTGTATCGTAGTAGATGATGAGCCCCTGGCCCTGGAGATGGTTTGTAAGTTTGTGGAGAAAACAGCCTTTCTTCAGCTGGACGCAAAATTTGAAAATGCCCTGGAAGCCCTGGCCTATATCAATTCCCAGCCGGTAGATCTCCTGTTTTTGGACATTCAAATGCCTGATTTGACCGGCATGGAACTGGCACGGGTGCTTGAAGGAAGGAAAAGTACCGCTTCTCCTAAAATCATTTTCACCACGGCCTACAACCAATTCGCTATCGAAGGATACAAGGTAGATGCACTGGATTACCTGCTAAAGCCCTTTAGTTACGAAGAGTTTTTGACAGCCAGCCAAAAGGCACTTCGACTTTTTGAAAATTCACAGGCTATGGAAAAAGAACCGGTTCAGGACTATATTTTTTTAAAGGTCGAATACCAATTGGTTAAGGTTAAACTCAAAGAAATTATTCTGGTAGAGGGGTACAAGGATTACGTAAAAGTGCACCTGGAAGGAAAAAATACACCCTTGCTCTCGCTCACCACACTCAAAAGCATGGAGGAAATGCTTCCTGATAATCAATTTATGCGCGTGCACCGATCCTATATCATATCATTGGATCATATCCAATCTATTAGCAAAAGCACGGTAAATATGGGCATTATCACCATCACTGTCGGTGAAGGATACAAGGAAAATTTTCTACAATTTATCAATAAATGGATCCAATAAAGTCCGATGTCTCCCGACAATTTGTAAGCTATTCTACGGCATAAACGAAGTCGCCATAACCTTCTTCCTCCATATCGGAAAGGGGAATAAATTTCATGGCAGCGGAATTCATGCAATACCTCAATCCCGTAGGATCCGGACCGTCATTAAAAACATGACCCAGATGTGAATCTCCATACTTACTGCGAACTTCTACGCGTACCATGCCCATGCTTCTATCAATCGGCTTTTCCAGAAACCGGGCATCAACTGGTTTGGAAAAACTGGGCCAGCCTGAGCCTGATTCGTATTTATCACGGGAACTAAACAAAGGAGCACCTGAAACAATACAGACGTACAAGCCTTTTTCCTTGTTGTCATTGAGTGGATTATCAAAGGCCCGCTCGGTAGCATCTTCCATTGTTACCTGATATTGTAAAGTGGTTAAGCTGGCTTTCAATTCACTTTCGGAAGGCTTATCGTAGTTTTCAGAGGAGGGTACTTCCCAGTGCTCTTGGATAAATCGGTCTCTTCCTGAACCCGTCCGATAGGCTTTGTACTCCTTGGGTTTCTTTTTATAATAGTCCTGATGGTATTCCTCGGCAGGATAGATATTGGTAAATTTAACAATAGGAGTAACGATCGGTTTCTCAAAAATATTCGATTCGTCGAGCATTTCTTTGCTGGATTCAGCCACTTTCTTTTGGCTTTGGTCGTGATAATATAATACCGACTCGTATTGGCTTCCCCGATCATAAAAGCTCCCCCCCGCATCGGTGGGATCAAACAATTTCCAGTAAATATCAATGATTTCACTGAAACTGATCACGTCTGGATCAAACGTTACCTGAACCGCCTCTTTATGACTGGTTTGCCCTAAGGAAACCTGCGCATAGGTTGGATTTTTTTCTTTCCCTCCCGCATAACCTGAAATGACGGAAACAACCCCGTCAATCCCTTCAAAGGGAGCTTCGATGCACCAAAAACAACCTCCGGCAAAGGTAGCTTTTTCGGTTTTACCTTGATAAGTGACCAATTCCTGCTCTCCGTTATCACCTCCCGACTCATTCGATGCGTTGCAGGCAGAAAAGGTAATGGAAAAAAGGGCAACTAGCCCGATTAGGGTTTTCCTTGAATAGCTCATGTAAAATCTTGTATTTATTTCCCTTAGGAAACGGCAAAACAGGGATTTATGTTCAAAAAATGTATGAGCCTGCTAGAAGATTATCCCGTTTGGGAGGTATCCTCCGGAATGACAAACCACAGAATCAAGTAGACCAGTAATCCGGGAAAGGCAGCACTCAAAAATGAAACCACCACGTAGGCAATTCGAACCTTGTCCGCTTCCCAGCCCAGGTAGTTGGCGAGTCCACCGCATACGCCCGCAATTAGTTTATCCTGAGTGGATCGGTAAAATTTTTTAGTCATGGAATTGTAATTTTAGCGTTAAAAAAGACCTCTTTGCTAGCTTAATCTAACCTAACTCATGTAATTTAAGCAAATTGAAGGCCAATTTCAAAAAAGGGGTGCCAACGCCACATCTCCTGGAAAGAACGGCTAGAATGGTCAATTGTGTTGGTTGTCAATCCTGGCATTTTTTTTGAGTCAAATGTTAGTAATATTAAGTGATCGAAAGCGATGGCTTTCGTTAATCAAATTTATAAGCAAACCAACTCAACACCATGAATTCTAATCTAGTAAATTTAAGCGCAGCAATTGCCTGCACCCTGTTATTTATCGCCTGTGACGGCAGCCAATCTGGTAAAGAAAATCTGGATGAAGCAGAAAATGAAATGGAAGCAATCACTTCCGATACCAGGGAGGAAGTTGACGAAGTCCTTTCAGAAACCAGAGAGCATTTTTCCAAGGAAACGGCCGAACTCAAAGAAGAAGCCAGAAAGTTGAAAAATGAATTGAAAGAAAACCAACTGGAACCGGCCGATTCAGCCATTAGCGAGCATATTTCTCGGCTGGATGAAGGCATACAGAATTTAGAGTTAAAGTCAAGAGAATTCGAAAATGCTGCTCAAAAAAGAAAGGAACAGATCCAAGCCGAATTTGATGAACTGGTAGTAGAAGTGGAATCAAGCTTGGAAAGACTGAAAGAGGAATTGCAAGAAGGCTAAAACCGAATTTAGATTGCTGTAATGAAAAAGGCATTTTCTGAGCGATCAGGAAATGCTTTTTTATTTGAATCCCTCTCAATCAAATCAGTGTACAGGTGCTATTTGCAGCTGCCGGGCAAGGCGGTCTGAAGGCAGAAACCGTTGAGGTCTTCGAGACCTCGACGGTTTTTTTTGTGTACATTCCGAAAAAAGAATACAAGGTCATATCGATGAGTGATTTAAAGGAAGCGCAAATGGCTGTGGCCATCAGGAAATCACCTTAATGAACATCAATAAAAAACTGACAGGATTGCGGATTTTAGGAATTATGAAAAGATTATTTAGTATCGTAAAATGATTTTTTTAGGATGTAAAAAACTTCAAAATGCAACCAACGGCAAAAAAGATTTTTTTGGCTTGAAAATTGCTCAATGTTAGGAAATAAAGTTCAAAAGGAAACATTGAAAAAGTATCACAAGATCTGAAATTGACAATTCCGTGTAGAAAAAATAGGCGCACGCGGAGTATTCCAATTTGGCAGAATTTTATATTATGGGAGATACAGAAAATTTGTTGAGCAATACCGATTATGATTTGGGTTTGTTTTTTAAATTTTCTCCGGATTTGTTTTGCATCGCAAGCTACGATGGGTATTTTAAAAAGGTCAGTCCCTCTTTTCAGAAACTATTAGGCTATTCTTTTGATGAATTGTATGGCAATCCTACTACTACGTTTTTATATGGAGAAGATGCGGCTATCACGGCGGACATTCGCAAAAATATAATTGGTGGCACGGCTTTAAAAAATTTTGAGAACCGGTACCAGACAAAAACGGGCGAAGTGATTTGGCTTTCCTGGACTTCTTTTCCAATACCGGAAGAAAATTTGATCTATGGGGTCGCCAGAAACATTACCCCAAAGAAAGAAATTGAGATTAAGAAAAATGAATGGATTCGGTATCTGACCCAACGGAATGAAAAATTAAAGCAACTTACCATTACCACGTCGCATGACCTTAGGGCACCTGTTAATAATCTTTTAGCTGTTTTTAAGCTAATGGATCCACAAAAGATTGAAGATCAGGAGACCTTGGAACTGGTGGAGTTGCTCCATCAGTCCACAGAGGGTTTAAAGCAGAAGTTAGACCATTTTTTAACCATCCTAAAGCAAGAAAACACCGAGCAGGTAAAAGTCGAAAAACTTTCACTTAGCGATATTTACAACCAAACCACGGTTGCCATTCGATCGCTTATTGAAAATTCAGGGGCTGTAATTATTTCTGATTTCAGCCAGGTCCCGGAAGTTAGATTCAACCGAATGTACTTAGAAAGTATCTTCCTGAATTTAATTACCAACTCCATCAAATACAGCAAACCGAATGTAAAACCCCTCATAGAGATTAAATCGTTTGTAAAAAATGGCACGGCAAAAATTTCCTTTATGGACAATGGGCTGGGTTTTGATATGGAACAGGTGAAAATGAAATTATTTGGCTTTGATCAAACGTTTCACAGCCATAAGGAAAGCCAGGGAGTTGGGTTATACCTGGTAAATTCGCATGTTACGGCATTGGGAGGAAAGATCGGTGTGAAAAGTAAACCCGGGGAGGGAACGGAATTTGTCATTTCTTTTCCGGATCTGGATTAGTGAATTTGATTTTTTACGATCCGTTTGATTCTTTTTTAAATGCTAATTTTTTTCATCAACTTGTCAGGAATTGGACAGTTAGTCGTCTGCTCCAGTACGTAAATTTGTTGAAAAATGGTATTAGGCAGGATTTTTCCCAATGAGTGAAAAAAACAAAAGCATCGTTATTATTGGCAATGGCATTTCAGGGGTTACCTGTGCCCGAACTATTCGGAAGCAGGATCTGCAGGTGCCCATCACCCTCATTTCCGGAGAAACGACCCATTTCTTTTCCCGAACCGCCCTGATGTATATTTACATGGGCCACATGAAATACGAACATACCAAGCCGTATGCGGATGATTTTTGGGAAAAAAATGACATCCAACTGCGCCAGGGATGGGTAAGTTCTGTGGATTATACCCATAAAAAGTTGGTTTTTCAGAACGGGGATGAATTGTCTTATGGAACATTGATTTTGGCCACCGGTTCCAAACCAAATAAATTTGGATGGCCCGGAGAAAACCTGGAAGGGGTACAGGGGCTTTACAGTTATCCCGACCTGCTGGACATGGAGAAACACACCCAATCGATTAACCGGGCTGTAATAGTGGGCGGTGGATTAATTGGAATCGAAATGGCGGAAATGCTAGGCACCAGAAATATCCCGGTAACATTTCTGGTTAGGGAAAAGGGTTTTTGGGACAACGTGCTTCCGCAGGAAGAAGCAGACCTGGTCAGCAGGCATATTCGGGAACATGGAGTCGACCTCCGACTAGAAACAGAACTGGCCGCTATTCTGGACGATGGAAAGGGAAGGGTAAAAGGAGTCCGGACCGGAAACGGCGAGACCATCGATTGTGGCTTTGTGGGGTTAACGGCCGGGGTGAGTCCGTATATTGAGATATTCAAAGGAACCGAACTGGAAACCAATCGGGGCATCCTGGTGGACGAAAAATTTCAGACCAACCTTCCGGATGTGTATGCCATCGGTGATTGCGCAGAATTTAAAATCGCCCCGGGACCGGATCGAAAAAAAATCGAACAAGTCTGGTACACGGGCAGAATGCATGGAGAAACACTGGCGCACAACCTGACGAGCAAAAATCAAGTTAGCTATCAGCCTGGTATTTGGTTTAATTCGGCGAAGTTTTTTGATATCGAGTACCAGACCTATGGGCACGTTCCAGCCCAACCAAGGGAGGGAGAATGGGCCTTCTACTGGGAGGATGCTTCCGGTAAGATGGCG
>JAWLFL010000157.1:0-9082 GCA_041685605.1 Cyclobacterium sp.
AGTAGAGAGTGTAGGTTATTCCGATCTTCTCACTGATTACAGCTTTTCTGATGATAATCTCCCTCTTTTTGACTGCATGGCCTATTACAGATTAAAGCAAGAAGACTATTCCGGTGCTTTTTCCTACAGCAAAACCGTGGCAATAAAAATATCACAGGCAGGTACAACCAACGGGGTGTGGCGCGCGTACCCAAATCCTATACTAGATGAACAGCTGAGTATATCTTTAATCGATAAATCACGATATAACCATGAAAAAATTACGTTCCGAATTATACATCCTACACTGATGAGTCCAGCAATCACAGTCAATTCCGAAAATGAAATGAATGACCAATTAGCCACTCTTATCCCAAAATCTCTTAAAGGTATAATGGTTTTGGAAATCAAATGGGGTCAGAAAGTGGAGCTTATTAAGGTGGTTAAGAAATAATTCTCCAATTACGTTTTTGCAAATTATTCCTTTAGGAGTTTCGCAATACCTTTTATAGTAGCAGCCAAAAGGGATAGCGACTTAACTTTCCCCAGGCTCCTCCTGCTTCAGGAGGGGAAGCAGAAGGCTGGAAAATTTTGTATCACATCCTGAAAAACTGAATAGGCAGGAATCAAAAAATCTTACACAAACAAGACCAAATACTAAGAACCAATTTTCGTGCAAATGATGTGCAAAAGAAAAAGGCACTTACAAGATAATTTTTGTAAGTGCCTTATGATCAGGAGCCTCCTGTCGGGATCGAACCAACGACCTACTGATTACAAGTCAGTTGCTCTACCAGCTGAGCTAAGGAGGCTTCGGGAAGCAATCAAAAGATACATCACTTATCTCCCAATGCGAGTGCAAATATAATTTGATACGCCTGGTAAATCAAAATTTAAGCCAGAAATTTTACTCAAAAATTACTAGTCCACTCAATCTGAGAAGTTTAAAATTCCCGGATGATGGAAAGTTTTTTCTTTAACTTATCCACCTCCTGCTCTGCCTTGTCAATTTTCTCCTCAAACTGGTCTTTCAATTTATCGGCCGTCTTCGAGGAAGCAAAAAACTCCAGGTTGTTTCGCCACAAGGTGATGTTGTTTTCCAAATCGGAAATTTGCTTGCGGATACCATGTTCCTTTTTATTGAGCACCCGGGTGCTATTGGGGTCGGACTGCAGCTTGTTCAGATTAAGACGAAACAAAAAATCATCCTTGCTTTCTCCCTCCAGATCCAACTTGCCCATATAGGTATTTACGGCCTCATTGAATTTGGCCGAAATGTCTTTCATGCTTTTTCTGGGAACAAAACCGATTTCATTGAACTCCCGAATCAAAGATTCCAACCCATCCGAACTGACTTCATCCGGCTCCTTGGCGGCAGTCAAAATGCGGGTACACACATCTTCTTTTGCCGCCAGATTTTCTTCAAATGCTTTGTTCGTTTCCTTGTTCGCATCCCTGCGGTTATTAAAGAAGGTATCGCAGGACTTTTTAAACCGGGTGTACAAGTCATCCCGAAATTTTTCAGGAAGAGGTCCCAATTCCTTCCATTTCTTTTGTAACTGGATCAGATGATTGGAAGTTTCTTTCCAGTCGGTACTTTCCTTATGGGACTCCGCATCGGCAATCAATTCCTCCGCTTTTGCCTTATTCTCGTTTCGAATCTCATCCAGCTCCTTGAAGAACTGGTTTTTATGATGGAAAAACTGCTTGAATAATCCCCAAAATGTTTTATTAATCTCTCTTCCGGATTCCCGAGGCACCGGTCCAATGGCTTCCCATTCTTTCTGAATGGCCAGTATTTCCTTGGTCTTGGTGTTCCAGTCCCTGATTTTTTCCGCCTTGAATGCTTTGAAAGCATTTAGCTTCTCGATCAGCTTTTCCTTTAATTCCTGATTGGCTTTGAATACTTCTTTTTGACTGTCGTAGTACGCCTTTCTTTTGTTGTAAACCGCATCTGAAGCACCTTTAAATCGGGTCCACAGGGCTTCCTGTTCCTCTCTGGGTACAGGTCCTATGTGTTTGAATTCCTCGTGCAGGTCGTTCAGCACACGGATGGCTTCTTTAATATCTTCCAATTCAAGCAAAGCCTCCGCCTTATCACACAGCTCCAACTTGCTTTCCAGATTTTTCTTTCGATCCAGTTCTTTCAGTTCAAAATAAATACTTCGGTTATCGTAAAACCGATCCATCAGGGCATTGTAGGATGCCCATAGGTTTTTATTCTGGCTGTGCGGTACCGGTCCGATTTTTTTCCATTCTTCCTGGATCTTTTTGATGGTCTCGATGCTGTTGGTCGTCTCTTCTCCATCCACCAAATTCCGTAACCGGTCCAGGATTCCATTTTTCTCCTGGGCATTTTTCTCTTTAGACCGCTCAAAATCCTTTGCTTGCTGTTGCTTCTTATCCTTAAATTGCTGGTAGGTCGCAAAAAACTCCCTATCGGCATCCGAACCCCGGTAGTCAAAGCCTCCTTCTTCGCCTCCTTCTTTTATAAATTGCTGAAGGGCCTCCTCTTTTTCCTTGGAATAATATTCTTCGTAATGACTTTTTATTTCCTGAACCAAGCCATCCCGCTTGATAAAATCTTGCTCCTGTGCAAACTCTTTCAAGACCTTTAACAACTGGGCCTTGGTGAAGTTATTAAAATGCACTTCTTCTTCGTGCTCCTCTTCTTGGTTTTCATCGGTATCCGAGTCCTGAGTCTTCTGCTCCTCCACTTTCTCCCTTTCGTCTTGGGGTGGATCGGATTCCACTTCCTTCGCTTTCAACTCCTCTTCTTCCCGCGGCCCTTCCTGATTTTCTCCGGATGCATCATCCCGGTCGGTCAACTCCTCCCTTTTCTTCTGCACTTCCTGAGTAGGATCCGATTTTACATCTTGCGCTTCAGACTCAGGTAGCTTCTGCTGTGCTTCCTGATGGTCCTCGCTTTGTCCGTCCTGGACGTTCAACTCCTCTGATTTTTCCTGCTTTGCCTGACTTACTTCGGATTCCTCATCCTGCGGTTTCGGCACTTCTGCCTTCTGCTCCGCATTCTCCTGATTCCCCGTTTCTGTTGCATCCAAACCTGATTTTTGGCTATCTACCAAATCTTCAGTAACCTTATCCGTTTTACCGGAAATTTCTTTATCCTTATCCATAATTGTCTTGTATTCCTGCGTATTTCAAACCATGCTAAACAAAAGTAGCAATTTTGGGCTAATTAAGTCTTGGGTCTATGGGATAATTTGCCAAAACCTGGAAATCACCTCCCATCTCTTTCAATATTACCCGCCAAAGATCATCTGGTTCTGCCTTAAAAATATTCCGTGCATGGGTATTATCGCATACGATCCAGGTATTGCCCGTCACTTCTTCATCCAACTGCCCCTGATCCCATCCGGAATATCCTATGAAAAACCGAAAATCGGCACTATTGATTTTTCCCAACCTGTATTTATCCATCAGCTCAGCAAAGTCTCCGCCCCACCACAATCCATCTCCCAGCGCAATGCTGTCTTCTAAGGCCTGCTCTCCCTGATAAATAAAGTGAAGGGTGTTTTGCTCCACCGGGCCACCTACATATACTTCCTTGTCCCGAAAATCACAACCATCCAGCAATTCATCGAGTTTAAAAATGGAAAGTTTGTTTAATACCAAACCAAAAGAACCCATCTCGTTGTTTTCACATAGCAATACCACCGACCGGACAAAATTTTCATCTTGCAGAAACGGCTCTGAAATCAGCAGGCTTCCGGATTGAGGCGGTATGTTAGGTAATGGCATCATCAAAAATATTGGATACGAAAGTTTAATATAAAGTAAAAATTCTTAATTACAATATATTTGTAATTCAAAATTGGATTTGTGGCTTAAAACAGAAAAATGAAACTAGCAGACATAAGAAAGGAATATTCCGCTAAAACTTTAGATATAAAAGGGATGCAGAGTAGCCCATTAGAACAATTCGAGTTATGGTTATCAGAGGCACTCACCGCACAGGTAAACGAACCTACTGCCATGCACCTATGCACCGTGGATGCGGAGAGGAAGCCATCGGGAAGAATTGTTTTGCTCAAAGGGGTGGATGAGGGGTTTGTTTTTTTTACCAATTATAGCAGTAACAAAAGTCGGCAACTATCCCATCAGCCCTATGCTTCGCTTACATTCTTTTGGCCGGAGTTGGAAAGACAGGTACGCATATCCGGAACCGTATCCCGGATTAGTGCCCTTGAATCGGATGAATACTATCTGAGCAGGCCGCAGGAAAGCCAGATCGGAGCCTGGGTCAGCCCGCAAAGCCAGGTAATTCCGGATAGGGAGTTTCTGGAAAAGAAATTGATGGAAGCGGTAAGCAAATTTCAAAAAGAGCCGCTAAAAAGGCCTGAAAACTGGGGCGGTTTCCGGCTGGTACCGGAATCCATGGAATTCTGGCAAGGCAGACCGGCCCGCCTGCACGACCGGATATTATATACGCTTTCGGCTACCGATAGTGATTGGAAAATGGAAAGGCTAGCACCGTAAAGGGCGCACTGGATTTCGAAGGTGATGATGTTTTTCGCTGTTTTTTTCACAGAGGACTCGAAGGAGGCACAAAGATCGCAACGGTTTATTTCCCAGACGCTCTTTGTCCATCGGGTTTTCAAGCTCAGCCAGCATTACAAACACCTCCATCTCGTTTTCACCACAATATAAGGGTGTAGAGAAATCCCCCAAATTCTATAATCTGTGTTTATCTGTGAAATCTGTGGTGCCAATTAACCTTCACCCCATAGGAATCGCATTGGTTATCGGCAAAGGGTTAGGTAGCATCAGGGCGTGAAACCGACTTTTACAATAAGTCAAAAAGATCGCTCACGCCTGTTACGCGTTCTACTGTAAATCCTTCCCCGTATTTTACATTGATTTTATGGCCCATTTCCCGGCTTCGCGCTTCGATAAAATCCAGAAAGTCCGGCCGGGAAATAAAACTCTCCGGCTCCTTGGAATCCGGATTGTAGAACTGCGACTGAAAAGCCAGGATGCTGTTAATCTTGGTCTCCCAATGGGAAGAGATATCCACCACCAGATCCGGTTCGATGTAATTATTCTGAATGTAATGGTAAATAAATTTCGGTCGCCAGGCTTCTTGAGGTTTCCCGTCTTTTTCGGTTTCAAGTTTTCTCAGTCCACTGACAAAACAGGCATGGGATGCCAGGCTTCCACCCTTTCCATGATCCGGATGCCGGTCACTAACCGCATTGGCGAGTACGATTTCCGGGCGATAGGTCCGTAGCACCCGGGCGATAGCACTCTGGTGCTCCTTATCATCCTTAAAATAAACATCCTGAAACCTCAGGTTTTCCCGCATACTTAGGTTCAATATTTCGGCTGCTTTACCGGCTTCTTCTATCCGAAGTTCGGGAGTGCCCCGGGTGCCCATTTCCCCGCAGGTAAGGTCCAGTATGCCGACTTTATAACCTTTTGCCACATGTGAAGCGAGGGTACCGCTGCAGGAAAGTTCTGCATCGTCAGGATGTGCGGCAATGGCCAACATATCAAGTTTCATAGCTATCCGTTTAGTAAAAACATTCTTTATTGTATTTGTAATCGCTGCCCGATCCTCAAAATGGAGCGGGTGCTGATGCCATTCAAGCGGGTGATCTGACTCATTCGGACCCCGTGCCTTCGGGCGATCACCGATAGGTTTTCACCGGATCGGACGCGGTGGTAAATGGCCTCCCGAAGCATAATTTCATGATCAAAACTCGTTGAAGTCAGGGTATAAACGGGAGACTTGATCCTTTCAATATCGAAATCAAATATGTCGGTAGGATTGATCGAAAGCCCTTGATACCGCACTTCAAAATGCAGGTGCGGACCGGTACTTCGTCCGGTATTTCCCCCAAGTCCTACTACATCCCCTGCCCTGATCTCCTGCCCGATTGCTACACCCACTTTGGACAGGTGACCATATAAGGTCTCCAATCCATTTCGGTGGCGAATCACCACGTAATGACCATATCCGTATCGTTCGTAAGACCGGATCCGCACAATTCCATCGAACGCTGCTTTTACCGGATCTCCTACCTTTAATTTCAGATCGGTTCCATGATGCCAGCGGTACCGCCTTTTTCCAAAAGCAGCGTTGATTTTGGTATTGCTTACCGGGGCACTCCAGTTGGAACCAAAATCCGAATCAAAAAGAATGACCGGTATCGTGTCGTTAAACTCCCTGGGATCAAAATCGTAGCTATTGATCTTTTCACTATCCCACAGTCCATAATATTCATAGGCGGTGATCCAAATGCTATCAATAAGTACTTTCTCAGCCACCTCTACCAGTATATTGGTTGGAGCCCAAATCAGGGAACTGGTATCTTTATTTACCAGGGAAAGCCGCTTTCTGAGATCCAGACTTTCCTGGAAAATCAATGCATCGGTAGTTTTTACCAGATCTTCACGGTAACCATCTGCATCAAACATCTGAAATTCACCCGGTACTCGGAGTCGTTTCTCCACCAATCCAGGCCCCTTTTCAGAGGGTATTTTCTCTTGAGCGAAACTAATAAGGTTCGTAAAAAGGTACAGTACTAATAGCAGGATCCATTGCTCGGATTGCTTCATCTGCTATCCGACTTACTCCTGTGCTGCCAGAAAACGCTCCGCATCCAGTGCCGCCATACAGCCGGTACCTGCCGCAGTGACTGCTTGGCGATACTCGTGATCCTGCGCATCTCCGGAGGCAAATACCCCGGGTATATTGGTATGGGTACTTCCGGGTACGGTTTGAATGTATCCATTAGCATCCATGTCTACCATTCCGGCAAAAACGGAAGTATTGGGTTCATGACCAATGGCCACAAAAAAGGCTTCTACGTCCAGCACTTTTGCTTCACCCGTTTGATTATTTTTTACCCGTACTCCGGTGACTTCCTCTTCTCCCAGGATTTCCTCGGTCTCGTGATTCCACAAAATTTCGATTTTGTCGTTTTTCATTACCCGATTCTGCATGATCTGAGAGGCACGCAGCTCATCCCTTCGAACCAACATGTATACTTTTTTGCAGATGTTAGCCAGGTAGCTGGCTTCTTCACAAGCTGTATCTCCCCCACCAACGATGGCGACTTCTTTTCCTCTAAAGAAAAAACCATCACAAACTGCGCAGGCAGAGACTCCTTTACCATTTAATCTCGTTTCACTTTCTATTCCCAGCCATTTGGCGGAAGCTCCGGTAGAAATAATGATCGTATCGGCCATCAGGGACTTGCTGTCATCTACCGTCACCTTAAATGGTCGTTCACTCAAATCAACCTGTGTGACTACTCCATACCTTACCTGTGTACCAAAGCGCTCGGCCTGCTTTTTAAAATCTTCCATCATTTGGGGACCCATTACCCCATCCGGATAACCGGGATAATTCTCCACGTCATTAGTAATGGTAAGCTGTCCACCGGGTTGCACACCTGTATACATCACAGGTGTTAATCCTGCTCTGGATGCGTAAATAGCCGCTGTATATCCTGCTGGTCCTGAACCAACGATTAATACTTTTATACGTTCAATTTCCTGATTCATTGTTTATTGGGTTACCGAATTTTAGCTAATTCTGAAATTAGTTCGAATAATAACAAAATATAAAAGTAAAAAAGTTTAAAATTCCTTATAAAATTTCACTATTATACAAAAAAAGGGCAATGAGCCCTTTTAAATTATATCATTCCCCTCAAGCACCTTATCCCAGGTAGGGTTTCAATGTCTTGCTCCTGCTCGTATGTCTCAATCTGCGAATCGCCTTTTCCTTGATCTGCCGTACGCGCTCACGGGTAAGGTTAAATTTTTCTCCAATTTCCTCCAGGGTCATGGCGTGTTCCCCGTTTAAACCAAAATAAAGGGTAATCACATCTGCTTCTCGTTGCGTAAGCGTAGAAAGGGCTCGCTGCACTTCCTTACGGAGGGAATCGTTCATCAAACCGTCATCGGGTTTGGTCTCACCGTCGTTTTCCAGTACATCGAGCAGGCTGTTTTCCTCGCCTTGCACGAAGGGCGCATCCATGGATACATGCCTTCCGGAAATTTTCATGGTGTCGACCACTTCTCCAGCCGTAACCTCTAGTACTTCGGCCAGTTCTTCCGGCGAAGGCTCTCGTTCAAATTTCTGCTCCAGTTCCGAAAAGGTCTTACTGATTTTATTCAGAGAACCGACCCTATTGAGTGGCAACCTTACGATACGGGACTGTTCGGCAAGTGCCTGCAGGATGGACTGGCGAATCCACCAAACCGCATAGGAGATAAATTTAAATCCTCTGGTTTCGTCAAATCGTTGAGCAGCTTTGATCAAGCCCAGATTCCCTTCGTTGATCAAGTCTCCCAAAGACAAGCCTTGATTTTGATATTGTTTGGCAACAGAAACAACAAATCGGAGATTGGCTTTGGTTAACTTTTCCAGAGCCAGTTGGTCACCTTCCCGGATTCGTTTAGCCAAAACCACTTCTTCATCTGCTGTCAATAGATCTACCTTACCTATCTCTTGAAGGTATTTATCCAGGGATTGACTCTCCCGGTTGGTAATCTGTTTACTGATTTTAAGCTGCCTCATTCAATTTTATCTATTATTTTTAATGCACACATAACAGAAGTTTCCCGAAAATAAGTTCAATTTTCAGTAATTGTTCTAAATTTTCAGGAAACTTTCAGCTTATTTATCTTTTTTTTCAGGCTTTGGTATCAAAGCTTTTCTGGATAACTTATATTTGCCGGTTTTTTTGTCGACATCAATCAGCTTTACTGAAATCTCCTCTCCAGACTCCAAAACACCATCCATAGACTCCAGTCGCTCCCATTTGATCTCAGAGATGTGCAACAAGCCGTCCTTACCAGGCATAAATTCTACAAATGCACCGAAGGGCATGATGTTTTTAACTTTGCCGGTATAGACTTCGCCGATCTCAGGTTGGGCCACGATGGCCTTGATTCGACCAATGGCTCCGTCCATCGAATCCTGATTATTTGAGAATACGTTGATCTTGCCCATATTATCCACTTCCTCGATAATAATGGTTGCTCCGGTGTCTTTCTGGATCTCCTGAATCACTTTACCTCCGGGGCCGATTACCGCTCCGATAAGCTCTTTAGGAATCTGCATGTT
>JAWLFL010000158.1:0-8901 GCA_041685605.1 Cyclobacterium sp.
GCAGGGAAATCCGGAATTATTGGCCAGGTATGAAGCGGAGGCCCGATTTCTGCGGGCCTACTTTTATACGCAGTTGAGTAGTCTTTGGGGGGATGTGCCCTTGATTCTGGAACCGCTGGAAGTGACTGCACAAGTCGGCCGAACGTCCCGCTCAGAAGTGGTGGATTTTGTCATTGCTGAATTGGATCAAATCATTCAGGGTGAGCAATTGCCGTTGAGCTATGATCAGGATGTTGGTAGAGCCACACTGGGAGCTGCCATGGCCTTAAAAGCCAGGGTGGCCTATCGCAACGAAAGGTATGCGGTCGCCCGGGATGCTGCTCAAGCGGTGATGGACTTAGGAATTTACGAGCTATACCCGAACTATGAAGAATTATTTCATTACGCCGGCCAAAATTCTTCGGAAGTGATTTTTGACAGGCAGTATACCGTGGGTGGAGATACCTACAACGCCTTCTCCTTTTCGGCAGCCTCTATCGGTGGAGGATCCGTCGTGGAGCCAATTCATAATTTGTTTTTAAAGTATGGCTATAAAGGACCCGAGAACCCCGATGATCCCTTCGAAAACCTGGATCCCCGCTGGTCCTACACGAGCTACTATACCGGACAACCTATTGGAACGAGTACCTTTAATTCCCTGCCGGATAGCCCAACGGCTGACCGGGTAAGGTCAACCGAATTCTCCACTGTTCACGGATATAACCTCAAGAAATGGGTGGATTATGATGCGGATGAAGGCAACCCGAATACCGGTTCGATCAATATGATTTTAATCCGATATGCGGACGTGCTGTTGATGTATGCGGAATCAAAAATCGAATTGAATGAAATCGATGACTCAGTGTACGAGGCAATCAATAGCGTTAGGCAACGGCCGACCGTCGAGATGCCCCCGATTACCCCAGGCAAATCCCAAGAAGAGTTGAGAGCCATCATCCGGGATGAACGAGCGGTAGAGTTGGCTTTTGAGGGCTTACGGCTGTTTGACATGAACCGATGGGAAATCGGAGAGGACAAAATTGGTTCCGTTGAAGGTCTTTATTACTTCAATGAGGAGACCGGTGAGTGGGACACCATAAACAGTGGTCTAAATCGCAATTTCCGGCCTGAAAGGGATTATTTATGGCCGATTCCACAAGCTGAAATGGATATTAATGATGCGATCACACAAAATCCTAATTATTAGGAGAATTCGGGAAAATCTCATTAGTAATTGAAATCATAGTAAAAAGCCACAAATGGATCGTTTGTGGCTTTTTGCATTTTGTGCTGAGCGGTTTTATTTCATTAGAGGCCATGTCGAATGCTTGGATGTAAGTGATTGAAGCATAAATAATAGTCTAAAGCCAATTCTTTTTTAGGAAGGAGCGTTCTTCTGGGGTGGGTGAAATCTTCTTATAGCATTTGCAATTACTCCTTATTTTCGGATTCCCAATCGTTTTTAAAATCATATATTTTAGGTATATTAATTCCGTTTTTAGAATCTAAAGGTCCTTACGAGGACAAATAAAGTTCAATTGAAATGGCTGAATTAAAGACAAAACAAAATGAGGATGATGTTCATGATTTTATCAACGCATTTGCAGCTACCGAACAAAAGAAAAAGGACAGTTTTGAACTCTTAGAATTAATGCAGGATTTAACTGGCTTTGAACCAAAAATGTGGGGAAGTTCAATCATCGGATTTGGGAAATATCATTATAAGTCTGAAAGAAGCCGGCAAGAGGGTGACTGGCCGCTAGTGGGATTTTCACCACGCAAAACCGCCATCTCCCTTTACGTTTATTCCGGTTGTCAGGGTCAGGAAGATTTGCTAATGGATTTGGGCAAATTCAAAATGGGAAAGGCCTGCATTTATGTCAAGAAACTAACGGACATCAATCAGGAAACACTTAAAAAGCTGATCCAATCCACCATAGCATTCCTTCAATCCAAGTACGGGAAAATGCAATGAAAAACAGCATTGTCCGCCCCATTCATCAAAAATAATAAAACCAGAAAACTAAGAAGGATGGACGCTCAAAGTAAAATGTTAAACCAAATAGTATTAAATTTGGAGTCAAATAAATAATCCAGGTATGTCAATAACCAAAGAATTTGACAGAAATGAACGGCATATGGAATTAGAAACGGTTGACAAAAACCAAATGACCTCACGATTTCTTACCTACCTACCCCTGCTTTTCTTGCTGCTGGGGAGCTTTTCCTGCGCCGAAAAACAGCAGGAACCCTTTTCTTTTGTTCAACTATGCGATACGCAGCTTGGAATGGGAGGGTATGAACACGATATCCAAACGTTCAAACAGGCTGTCAGGCAGATAAATGAGATGGAGGCGGACTTTGTGGTGATTTGCGGTGACCTGGTGCACAATGCCAGCGATAGTTCCTATACCGATTTTAAAACCATTCTGAAAGGCCTAAGCATTCCGAGTCATCTGGTTTCAGGGAATCATGACGTGGGTAATGTTCCAACCGATACCAGCCTTCAGTATTACCGGGAAACGATTGGCGATGATTACTACCAATTCGACCATAAAGAGCATTCTTTTATGGTGACAAATACGCAACTTTGGAAAGTCGAGGTGGAAAATGAATCGGAAAAACACCATGCCTGGTTTGAAGAAACCCTCAATAATCTAGGCGAAAAGGAGAACCCCGTGTTTGTTTTAGGACATTACCCCTTGTACACGGAACGTCCGGATGAGGAGGATCACTATTATAACCTGCCCATGCCGACCCGAAAGAGAATATTGGAAATGTTTATGGAAAACAATGTGGTGGCTTATCTATCCGGGCATACGCATAAGTTGACGAAGAATACCTATGAACACATCCAACTGGTAAGTGGGGAGACCACCAGTAAGAATTTTGACGACAGACCATTTGGCTTTCGGATTTGGCAGGTTTCATCGGACAGCCTATCCAATCACTTTGTCCCCCTGAAATCGGTAGAAGGCGATTTGATAGGGGTATCCCCGTCTAAATAGATGGGCCTTATTCCCATAGGTTTAGGGTGATGAAATTTAAGGTCCTGCGCCTTGGTAAAAAATGGCTTACCTTTGCTGAGTCCAAAATCCATTTTTTGAAAACGATCAGGTTAGAAATGAAGATCATTCTACAATCAATTGTCACTTGCCCGAATTGCGGACATCAGAAAGAAGAAACCATGCCCACAGCTGCCTGTGACTTTTTTTATGAATGCGAAAACTGTAAGAAAATTGTAAAGCCAAAACCAGGCGACTGCTGCGTATATTGTAGTTATGGATCAGTAAAGTGTCCACCGATTCAAGCGGGTTCAAATTGCTGTTAATGACGATGAATACGTTTCATTTTAAACGGCGAAATCTGATTTCTGGCCCCCATCTATTGGGCTCACTGCTAATAATGGCGGGTTTAGTAGTCTTGATTAGTTCCATCTTTTTCAGCATAGAAAAACCTTTGGAAAGGGTTTTCGCAGTAGGAGGTGGGTCAATACTTCTTGGACTCGTAATCGTTTCCTCATACGGCGGAACGCTTATTGATTTTTCAGGGCGGCGATTTAAAGACTATTTTTCCATTTGCGGTTTCAAAGTCGGTGATTGGGCTGCACTCCCGGATATTTTGACAGTAGAAGTGATTTCAACTCACAAAAGGAGTTCGAACACACCGAATGGAATAAGCCCCACCTTATCCGGGAGCGTAATCGAATTCCAAACCATGCTCTATTCAAATGCGTCTCTTCCCTTGCGTTCCTTTGTTTATATTAATCGGGACAAAGCCATTGAACAGGCTCGGTACTTGTCTTCTGGCCTGAATGCTGATTTGGTACTCCGTATTCCCTAAAGAAATCAATTGCTTTTGATGCGGTTAGAAAAAGGATTACAACAGCGAATTACGCCAAGGAAAGGGAAAAAACAAGCACCCATTTGGACACTTGTTATATATCAATTCCCCTCTTCCGGCTGATAATCGATATCCATATCGATATCTTCTGGATTTATTTCCATAATTTCGGGTACATCTATTTCCAGCACTACCTCCCTACGGACCAATTCGGCCATTACATCCATTTGCTGGGCAAAGGGAGCTTCTTCATCTTTCAAGGTGTTGAAGCGTTCCATCAACTCATCGTCATTGTATTCAGCATACCTTTCCATACGATTCTGTTTGATCTGCTTCTTTTTTACCATTAATAATGAATCTTCCCTTGCCTCCAGGTTTTCCTGGTATCGGTCCATCATTTTTTCCAGTTCTTCGCTTCCGGCAAAGGGAGTACTGCTTACCGTTACAGGTTCGGATACACCGTCTATATGCACTACGGTCATGGTGTCCGGGCTTTTCAAGTAGTATTCGTCTCCCGTTTCGGTATCCACCACCCGTTCCGCTTCAAAGATATAGCGGTCTTCTTTATCCGAGGAGCAAGCCAATGCCATTATGATCAATGCAAGAATTCCTATTTTATTTATGGTACGCATCTTTTGTTGGTTTTATAGTAATTTGTTGATTTTAAGTTATTGGGGTTTCGTTAAATCCCCGGGACAACAGCACAAAAACCGTGACAAAGCGCGCCAAAGCGGCTTCTGGGGACCGGATTATTCTAAAAAACCTAAAAAAATAATATAGAAATCCACTATAATGCAAAAAAGCAGCCGGAAGGGCTGCTTTTATTGGTTCAGAAAGAACGGTGAATTATTTTTGGTAGGTGACCGATTTGACGGCTTCTATAGTACGTTTTACATTGGGCAAGGTAGCTTCGATATAGGTAGGAGAGTAACTCAGTGGGATATCCATGGAGTTGACTCGCAGCACCGGGGCATCCAGGTAGTCAAATGCATGCCGCTGAATGGTAAAGGCCAGATCGGTAGATATGGAGGCTACCGGATTGGCTTCCTCGACGATCACGCAGCGATTGGTCTTTTTAACAGACTCGAGTACCGTTTTGTAATCGATGGGCTTTACGGTACGCAGGTCAATAACCTCCGCCATGATTCCGTCTTTGGCTAGCTGGTCCGCAGCTTCAAAAGCGATTTTCATCATTTTTCCGAATGACACCAGAGTTACATCATCTCCTTTTCTTTTGACTTCTGCGATTCCAAGTGGAAGTAGGTACTCACCTTCGGGAACTTCTCCTTTATCACCATACATCACTTCGGATTCCATAAAGATAACTGGATTGTCATCTCTGATGGAGGCTTTCAGTAGGCCTTTGGCATCGTGGGGATTGGAAGGGACCACCACTTTTAGGCCGGGTGTGTTGGCAAACCAGTTTTCAAAGTTGGAAGAGTGAGTGGCTCCCAGTTGTCCTGCATTTCCGGTAGGACCCCTAAAAACGATTGGGACCGTATATTGACCACCGGACATGGCTCTCATCTTTGCCGAGGAGTTGACCAATTGATCCATTGCCACGAGGGAAAAGTTAAACGTCATGAACTCAATAATGGGTCTCAGCCCGTTCATGGCCGCACCCACACCTAATCCTGAAAAACCAAGCTCTGAAATGGGCGTATCGATGACGCGTTCCGGGCCAAATTCATCCAGCATTCCCTGGCTGGCTTTGTAAGCACCATTATATTCTGCTACTTCTTCGCCCATAAGAAACACGGTTTCGTCGCGTCTCATTTCTTCGGACATGGCTTCCTTTATTGCGTCTCTGAATTGTATTTCTTTCATTTATTCACAAAATTATCTATCGTCGTAAAAATAGAAAGGAATCTTACAATTACCAAGCATGGGTTATGTTTAAGGATGTTTAATTCCTGGAATCTGCCTTTACAGGCAGTGCGGCCCATGTGTCTTTCCGTAGGTTATTTTTAAGTATCCCCGGGCAAGAAGGGTTTGGAGGCTTTCTTGTTAAGTTTCTACCTTTGTAGCATGATTAAAGTAGCGCTAATTAGTGACACCCACGGAGATTTGCCGGACAATGCGCTGGAGATACTCCGGCAAGCGGATGAAATCTGGCATGCTGGTGATGTGGGCCATACCGAAGTACTGACCAAACTTCCTCCCGGGCCCATTCAGCGGATTGTCTATGGAAACATTGACGATTACGAGCTGAGTAGGCAGCTTGATGAAGAGCTGTTTTTCGAAACTGGCGGGGTAAAGGTATTGATGCTCCATATCGGAGGGAAACCTCCTGCCTATGCAAAAGGGGTCAAAGCTAAAATAAAAAGGTTACAGCCTGACCTGTTTGTTTGTGGACACTCTCACATTTGTAAGGTGGTATTTGATAAGGCTCTGGGTTGTTTGTATATGAATCCCGGGGCACTGGGCAATCAGGGGTTTCATCAGGTAAAAACCCTATTGACCTTCGAATTGGATGGGAAGATAAAAAATCTGAATGTGGTAGAACTGGGAAAAAGGGGGAAATTGTAAAAAAAAAACCCAACATACGTCGGGTTAATCTCAAGTTTCTATTTTTTAGAGAATTCTTTTTTGATCTCCTCCACGTCCACGTTTTTGATGACGGGCTTAGCATTCAATTGTTTGATTTTCAAAGTTCTGGCATTTTGCGCCTGTCTTTTTCTCCTTAACTTCCTTTTTAAAGTAGTAACAGCCATGATATCTTATAATTTATGTTGTTTTCTAAAATCGAAGGGCAAAGGTAAAAAAAATATCCTGAAAAATACCCCATTCTCCTCAAAGAAGTTTGTTGATATCCCCAAATATAAGGAGATTCAAGGCTTTCAATCCTGTATTATTTTTAACTTTGCGGAAAATTCCAGCTCATGAGCAAACAAAAACCAAGCATACCAAAGGGAATGAGGGACTTTGGCCCAACTGAAATGGCCCGGAGGAATTATATTTTGGATACCATTAAAGATACCTTTCGTCTGTTTGGATTCGATCAGTTAGAGACCCCGGCCATGGAAAATCTAAGCACCCTTACCGGCAAATACGGGGATGAGGGAGATCAGCTTTTGTTTAAGGTATTGAATAGCGGGGAGTTTTTGAAAAAGGTATCGGAAACGGAATTTAATAAAGGAGAGGGCGTAGTGCTTCCGCTAGTGGCAGAAAAGGGTTTGCGATACGACCTGACGGTACCCTTTGCCCGGTACGTGGTCATGCATCAGAATGAGATCAGTTTCCCTTTCAAGCGTTTTCAAATGCAGCCGGTATGGCGGGCAGACAGGCCTCAAAGGGGCCGTTACAGGGAGTTTTACCAATGCGATGCCGATGTGGTAGGAACGGACAGCTTGATTTGCGAAGCGGAAATTATCAGCATGATCAAACGGGTATTTGCCGCTTTTGGCTTGAGCGATTACACCATACATATAAATAACCGCAAGGTGCTAAGTGGCATCGCACAAGTGGCAGGAGAAGCCGGTAAGGAAAGCGAATTATGCGTTGCCATCGATAAGTTGGATAAAATTGGCAGGGAGAAAGTGGAGGAAGAGCTTTCACAAAGAGGCTTTACAGCAAAGGCCCTGGCCGATTTGGCGCCCATTCTGGATTTGCCAGAACGTACCAACAGTGAGTGGCTGGTCTTTTTGAGGGAGTACCTGGCAAAGAGTGCCGTGGGAACAAAGGGATTGGATGAATTGGAAGAAGTCCTTTCATATCTTTCCCTGTTGGCTGAGGACGAAATCCATCTTAAGATGGATCCGGTGTTGGCAAGGGGCCTTTCTTACTATACCGGGGCGATTTTTGAAGTAAAAGTGGGAGGCGTAGGAATCGGTTCCGTCAGTGGAGGTGGCCGCTATGATAATCTTACGGGTGTATTCGGATTGCCGGGTATTTCCGGAGTAGGTTTTTCTTTTGGAGTGGACCGGCTGTATGACGTACTGGATGCGCTAGACCTTTTTCCCCAACAGCAACCGGATAGTACACAACTCCTCCTGGCTTATTTTGGGGAGGACGAAAGAAAACAGGGCGTAAAATTCCTGGCTGCTTTTAGAAAAGCAGGTATCGCCTCTGAAATCTATCCTGACCTGGCCAAAATAAAGAAGCAATTCAACCACGCCGACAAAAAGAACATTCCTTTTGTGGGTGTTTTGGGTTCCGAAGAACTGGCCACAGGAACGCTCAGTTTAAAGGATATGAAAACCGGCAAGCAGGAGACATTCAGCCTGGAAGAGGCGATCTCCAGAATAAAAGGAGAAAGCGAGGACCCAGCTTAATCAATCTTGAAAATGGACGAAATAGGGATGGTGATCCCCCCTTTAAGGGAGATGAATTTTTCTCCTACTGCCCAAATGGTCGTGTTTATCCGGTAGGTCCCACCGTCGGCCGTTTCAAAATAAATCCAAACTTTCGCATGGGATATGTTGCCTAGAATTTGAGATTTCTGCAATTCAAGCAACCTTATTTTTTTTGATTCAGGATCAGTCACGACCTCTCTTTGGGAAAAAAGAAGTGTGGGGACCTTTTCTTTTTGGATGGTTACAATTTCTTTTTCGAGTGTTGTCATGTTGGTATTTAATTAGCTCAAACAATGGGAGTTAGTTTTTTCAAAAACGTAAACGATTCTCGTGAGGTTTTCTTTTTGGAAAACTTTTTTTGAATTTGGTTCAAGGTTTAGTGTTGGACGAATGATTCGTTTTGAAAGAAGAATCAACTTAGGAAAGGGAGCTTCGTTAGATTAACCATTATATTTGTAAAATTATTAAAAGAAGAACGTATGGTGGATTTCATGAACATGATGAATAAAGTAAAAGAGGCCCAGGCAAAAATTAAGGAAACCCAGGCAGAACTTGTTCATCTAAAAGCAGAAGGAGAAGCTGGAGCCGGCATGGTAAAAGTGGTGGTCAACGGGCATCGAAAAGTCCTGGATATGGAGATAGATAAGTCCCTGGTGAATGAGAAGGATCATGATATGATGAAAGACCTGATCGTGGCGGCCACCAATAAAGCATTGGAAAACATTGATCAGAAAATAAAGGAGAAAATGAGCTCGGCTACCGCTGGAATGATGCCCAACATTCC
>JAWLFL010000021.1:0-33943 GCA_041685605.1 Cyclobacterium sp.
TTATTCCTTGGTGGAAATTACTCCCCAAACCCAGAAGGAAGTCAGGGAAGGCCTGGCATACAATTGGTCAGATTTTGAGGATGCCATGCAGATGGCCTCAGCTATCAGCCAGGGAATAGATAAAATCATTACCCTGGATCGAAAATTTCGAAACAAAGACAACGCTTTCATTTGGACTCCCGCTGATTTGAAAAGTTACCTAATCATGAACAGTACGAAATAAAAGTACCACGGCCTGGAGAAAATTAGTGTGAATCGTAGTGAAAAAAATGACAACACAGCAGATTACTCGGGTTATTACAGATTAAGGATTTGAGACTGGGTGAAGTATGCCACTTCACCCTGCTATCTTCGGGATTACAAACAATTTAGACCCGCCAAAAAGCCATTTGAAATGGCTAAACGTGCACTTTTCCAGGAATGATATTCCTAACCTAACGTTCTGTCCATGGAGCCGGCATTACAAATGCCTCGCTGGCATAAATAAAATGATAAAAGGAATGTAGTTACAAACTCACCCAGTCTAGTTGGAGAGAGCTAGTGGCTTGAGCCTGCTTTCAATTAACCCAAATTAATAGACCCTGAAGGATTAATGCTGCAAAATACTTCTCCTGATTTGAATTTTTAGTACTTTAGGAGACGAAAAAAAGCAGACCATGAAAAACGTAAGCCTTCAGGATTCCGCACATGACCGGCGCAAATTTCTTAAAAAAGCGGGTTTGGGCATGGCAGGCCTGGCATCTTTTCAGACAGCATCGCTGGCAAATTCCCGGCATTCAACAAGCCATTCAAAAAAAGTGGAATTGGCCATTGCCACCATCACCTGTGACGGTTTTGGGGACGAAAATTTTGAAAAAGCATTTCAGGTCATTCCTCAACTTCCCTTTAAAAATGTGGAATTCAACTGCTGGTATGGCCGTAATCTAACCCCTTCGGGCATTGGCAGCATACAGCAACGCTGTTACGAACATGGCTTGACCCCCATCTGTGTGCAGGGCAGTTCCTTTGGGGCAGAAGGAAACATCGTAAAGGATGTCGCCCATAAACTGTGGCTGATAGAAGCAGCAAAAAAACTCGGTTGCCGTCGGGTCAAATGTACCGGGGCCGGCCGGGGGAAAGCTGGAGGTCCCGAAGCTGTGGTGGAAATCGTGCGGGAATTAGCCCCTGCGGCCGAAGAAATGGATGTACTGCTCCTGCTGGAAAACCATGCCAATAACAACATCGAATTCATTGAGGATTATGAGAAAATATTTGATGCCATCAATTCCACCCATGTAGGGATGTGTATGGACAATGCGCACTTCAATGGATCCAACGTGGACCTGATGGAGGTGGTGGATAGACTTCATGAAAAAATCCTGCACATTGACATCAAAGATACGGAGAAAATGGGCGTACATAAAGTAGTCAATTTTGGAGAAGGAGTAACCGACAACGATGGGGTGATTCAGAAAATGCTGGACTATGGCTATGAAGGCTACTTGTTGGTAGAGATGGCTCCACCATTAAATCAAGATACCTTGGTGGCAGATTTGACCCGTGCCTACCGGTTATTTGAGAAATACCAGAAGTGATTTTTATAGCTAAGCCGGTTACTATTTCATATTGAGAAAAAAATACCTCGAATACAAAGGTTAAAAGCATGCGATTTATACTATCAACCCAATTTAGATTTTTGTGCTTTATTTTATTGATGCCCAGCATTTTTTCCTGCAAAAAAAGTCGGGAGGAAACGAAACCTGTGGTTGTCGGCGGGGTCACCGTTTTGGACGAGCGGCTGGAATTGACCCTGATGAAGCAGGATCCGGATATTGTCACGCCTATTGGCATTGCTGTAGATGAAAAAGACAGGGTATATGTCTTGGAATCCCATACCCATCTGCCACCAAAAGACTACCAGGGTCTGGACCATGATCTCATCAAAGTATATGAGGACAGCAATGGAGATGGGAACTGGGACAAGGAGTCCGTCTTTGCAGAAGGATTGTTTGAGGGGTTGAATATAGCCTTTTCACCGGAAGGGCATTTGTATGCGGTTACCTCCAAAGAGGTCTGGAAATTTTATGATGAGGATGGGGATGGGGTCAGCGAAAAAAGCGAAAAACTGATGGCTTTTACCAAACCCGAACAGGTTTACGCCCATGCGGCGATCTTGAGTATTACCTTTGACAACGAAGGCTGGATCTACATCGGCAGGGGAAATACCGGAGCAGCCCATTGGATTTTTCAGGGCAGTGACGGAAGGGAAGTTTCAGGGTATGGAGATGGCGGCAATATCCTTCGTGCCAAAACGGACGGGACGGAACTGGAAATATTTTCTACGGGATATTGGAATCCTTTTGACCTGAAGTTTGATAACTACGGTCGCTTGCTGGTAGCCGACAATGACCCGGACAGCCGGGGTCCCAATCGGCTGGTACATGCGGTAAAAGGCTCCGACTTTGGCTACCAATCGCTGTTTGGCGGAAGCGGTATCCACCCTTACCTGGCCTGGAATGGTGAATTGCCTGGAACCCTACCCTATGCTGTACCTTTGGGTGAATCACCATCAGGACTCCTGAATGCCAACCTGGCCAGACTACCCCAAGATTATGATGACCAAATGCTTTGTACCATTTGGGAAGAAAGCAGCGTCGTCCGGATTGCCCTGGAGGAAAAGGGGTTGTCCCTGACAGGATCCACCGAGGTGATATTACAGGGGGGCAAAGATTTCCGGCCGGTGGCATTTGCCGCTGACAGTAAAGGCAATATTTATTTTACAGATTGGGTAGAAAGGGTGTACCCCAATCATGGAAAGGGTAAAATATGGAAGCTCTCTGCTAAGGAAAATAGTGAGCCGGTAGCCCGGAGAAGCTTGTATCAAGCCCCTAAGAACAACCCAAAAGTGGAAAAATTTAGGCAGCTGATGGCTGATAGCCTTAATTTTGATCTGCATTTTGAAAATTTGAATGCAAATGATCCCTATGTCAGACATGCTGCGGTAATGGCCTTAAGTAGCAGTAAGCACCGGGAAAACCTGGAACAGGCTATGCAGGACGCATCAACTGATGTTAGGTTGGGCGTACTATTGGCACTCCGGCAATCCGATCATCCCAGGGAAGCCGCCCTGGCCCGACAATTTTTAGAAGATCCTGATCCTGAAATAAGAAGAATGGCGCTGATTTGGATCGGCAGTCATGGACTGGCCTCCCAAAGGGAAAACCTGGAGCGGGCCCTTATGGCCGGAGAGTTTACACCCCAATTGTTCGAAACTTATCTGGAAACGGTAAAATTGCTGGAACCTGGATTTCTGACTGCATTCAATAAAAAACAGGAAGAAATCTCCAAGCGGATCCCGTTAGAATTACCAGATGAATTCATTGCGGGAATTGTCAGTGATCCTAGCCATCCTTCTCAAATGAGGGCCTATGCCCTTCGATATCTCGAAGATCCGGCGGATCAGAAGGAACTTCTGCTGGAATTTTTATCCCAAGAGAAAGAGGAAGACCTGCAATTGGAAATTATCCAAACCCTGGCCAATGTACCTGATCCAGAAGTGGGCGACGCCCTGCTTCAGGTCAGTTTATCAACAAATAAACCCATCCATCTACGGGCAGAGGCCTTGTCAGCGCTCTCCCGGCAGCCTCAGGAGGTTTGGAAAGAGGTAATTTCATTATTGGAGGTTTCCAGTGAAAACCTGGCTTTAGCGGCAGCCAGGTACCTGCGGGACAAGAGCGGGGAGGAGGAGGTAAAACAAGCCATGGAGCGGGTCTTGAATGATGGTAGCAGTTGCGACAGTGAAGGGCTGCGGCAGCAATTGATGCTGGCCTTGTCTAAGGATACCGGGAAACGACCCGATCCTCAGGAGTTGGATGCCTGGAGCTCCCTACTTGAAGGACCGGCCGATCCGGACCGGGGCAGGAGGGTATTTTATTCCAACACATCGCTTTGCTCCACCTGCCATGTGGTCGGAGGCCGTGGTGGTGACCTGGGTCCCGACCTGAGCAATGTAGGCAAATCGAAGGACAGAAAAGGTTTGATCAGCTCCATCCTTTTGCCGTCCGAAGAAATGAGTCCGGAATGGCAGGGTTGGTTCATTGAAATGAAAGATGGTACCCGATACGACGGCCGGCAAATAGATGTGGGTTATGATGCTATCAAGCTTTATACCCAAGCGGAAGGGTTTATACAGGTAAAAAAGGCAGACATTGCGGCATATGGCATGGCTGATCGCTCATTAATGCCTGCAGGATTAGAGCAGCGGCTAAGCAATCAGGACCTGAAGGATTTGTTGGCTTTTCTGGAAAGTCAATAGCTCTCCTTTTCGTTGGGAAAATCTCTTGCTTTTACATCTTTGATGTAATTGCTGACGGCCTCGTGCATGGTGCTGCGAATGTCTGCATACTGCCGGAGAAACCTGGGCTGAAATTCCTGGGTGATGCCCAGCATATCATGCAGCACCAATACCTGTCCGTCCACATCCGGGCCGGCACCAATTCCAATTACTGGAATTGCCACCTGTTCGGCCACTTTTTTGGCCAGCTTGGCAGGGATCTTTTCCAGGACCAGGGCAAAACAACCGCATTCCTCCAAAATTTTGGCATCCTCCAGCAATTTGTTGGCCTCATCTTTCTCTTTGGCCCTGACGGTATAGGTACCAAATTTATAAATGGATTGGGGAGTAAGGCCCAAATGGCCCATCACAGGAACGCCGGCACTGAGAATACGTACCACCGATTCCCTAATCTCTCCTCCACCTTCTACCTTTACAGCATGGGCACCAGATTCTTTCATGATCCGGATAGCAGATCGAAGGGCTTCAGAACTGTTGCCCTGATAGGATCCAAAGGGGATGTCCACTACTACCAATGCCCGTTCCACTGCACGCACTACCGAAGTAGCATGGTAAATCATTTGATCCAGGGTAATGGGCAGGGTGGTTTCGTGCCCAGCCATGACATTGGAAGCCGAGTCGCCCACCAATATCATATCAATGCCCGCCCCATCAACGATTCCGGCCATGGAAAAATCATAGGCGGTAAGCATAGAAATTTTTTCTTTCCGCTTTTTCATTTCCTGAAGAATATGCGTGGTGATCCGTTTCAGGTGGGTAGATTGGTGTACTGACATTTTTTAATGTAAATGAACGGTGGAGGCTTCGGAATTTAAATCTACGGTAATGTGTTCGCTCAGCGTGGTGGCCAACTCAAAGCCGGTGTAATCCGGAGCGACGGGGTACAATTTGTGACTACGGTTTACCAGGACAAGCACTTCCATTTTCTTTACTTCAGCTTCCAGAAAGGGAGCCATCGCATAAGCCAGTGTTTTGCCGGTGTTTAATACATCGTCCACCAGGATTACAGCGGCACCATTCAAGGGCAACTGCTCTGACAGACGCACCTCAGTTAGCTTCGGCTGGGATTTGTCCAGGTCTATCTTGATTAACTGTAGGGTAAACGGAGCGATTTCGCGGAGTTTTTCCACTACCCGCTCGGCAAGTACATAGCCCATCCCGGTCAGACCGGCCACTACCAGTACCTGTTCCCCGGCATTTCTTTCATAAATTTCAAATGCTATTCGGGTAATCTTTTGTTGAATTTGCCGATGGTTCAATACCATCGTTTTTCCCTGTTGCGTCATTGCCATGCCCGTGTCAAAATTTTAATGAAATTAATCGAAAAGACCCTGCTTTCAAAACAATGGCCTAAAATACTGGTATTCCCTACCTTTTCCGCCAGAAGACCTTTCCTAGCGGTGGCTGTCTTCTTCGTCCAGAATTTTCAAATAACTTTCGTACCGGTACGGATGGATATAGCCCTGTTCCAATTGCTCAATGACCTTACATCCGGGCTCGTTTACATGCGTACAATTGTTGTATTTACATTGCCCCAAATAGGCTCTCATTTCTACGAAATAATGGGACAGTTCCTGCTCCCCAATATCCAGGATTCCAAACTCCTTAATGCCCGGCGTATCAATCAGGTAGCTCCCTTCTTTGTCCAAGGGAAACATTTCTGCAAAGGTGGTTGTATGCACCCCCTTTGATGAGAACTTCGAAACTTCCTGGGTGACCTGCCTGGCCGCTGGCACCAACCTGTTGAGCAGCGTGGATTTGCCTACCCCAGAATGGCCGGCAATTAAGGTGGTTTTGTTTTCCAGCAGGGGGAGGAACCGCTCGGTCAGATCGGTATCGCTGAGGGCCGAAAGCTCCAATACCGGGTAGCCCAGGGGTTCGTATATTTCCCGGATCAATGCCTTGTATTCCAAATCTTTTTCTTTCGATAGGGTTTCCACCTTATTGATCAGAATGCTGGCAGGTATCCGGAAACTCTCGGTGCTGACCAAGAAACGGTCGATAAATCCCAGGGAAGTGCGGGGGTTCCGGACGGTTACCATCAGGTAGGCCTGGTCCACATTGGATGCCAGTATATGTGAAAAATGTTGTTTTCGGGTTGATTTGCGAATAATATAATTTTCCCGGAGAAGGATATTGGAAATGACAGCCGTTTCCTGATCTTTTTCCTTAGCAAGTTCGACGTAATCGCCCACCGCAATGGGGTTGGTCAGCTTCAGGTCTTCCTGCTTGAACTTTCCTCGCAACCGTGCCTTTAAAAGTCCCTCAGTAGTTTGCACTTCGTACCAGGAGCCTGTGGTTTTAATTACCCTACCTTTCATGTTCGTTTTTTATGATTGCAATGGTCTTTTCTGCACTACCCAGATTGTCCCGGAGCAATTTTTTAGCGGCTTGACGGGCCTGTTTATACGGTGTAATTTGGTTCAAATGGTTCATGGCATCGAACAAATCCTCCTTATGTTTAACGGGAAAGCCACAGCCGTACTGCTGACTGATAGCTGCTTCCGGAAATTTGGAGGCTCGCTTTACCTGGCCAAACAAAACAGGGATACCAAAGGCCAGTGGCTCCAGAATATTGTGTAGCCCTTTACCAAATGCGCCTCCCACATACGCCCAGCGGGCAAATTGGTAAAGGGAGGAAAGCATGCCAATGTTGTCAATTATCAGGACTTGCCATTCCCTGGACTCCTCCCCGCTTTCGAATTTTGAATAGGTTAGGGAGGTCTTTTGAATGCCTTGTTGCCACTTTTGAATGGTTCCTGCATGAAGGTCGTGTGGGGCAATGATGAACTGCAGGTCTTCGGATTGGTTAATCCAGGGGATAAGCAAATCCATGTCCTCCTGCCAAACGCTCCCCAGAACCATGACGGGTTGCCGGATGCTTTCCCGGATAGCCGGAAAGGATTTTGGACACAGGCTGATGGCAGCCACATTATCAAATCGGGGATCGCCGGTTTGAGTGCTATTTTTATATCCAATTTGCTCCAGCAAGTCGATGGAGGCCGTATTTTGGGTAAAAATATGATGGAAGCAAAAGAGTATCTTTCGGAAAAAGCTGCCGTACCAGGAAAAGTAAACCTGTTCCTTCCTGAAGGAAGCAGCCACCAGATAACTGGGAATCTTTCGTTTTTTTACCTCTAGCAGGTGATTTGCCCAGAGGTCGTATTTGATAAAGATGACCAAATCGGGGGCAAGGATTTCTACAAATTTTTTGGCTTGGGAGGGTTTATCTATTGGGATGTAGGTAAAATAATCCACCCAGCGTTGTTTTTTTTTGATTACCTGCTCGTAGCCGGAGGGGCTGAAAAATGAAACGGCGACCGCCCAGAGGGGATATTTTTCCTTAAAGGCAGCGATCACGGGTTTGGCCTGTTCGTATTCTCCGAGTGAAGCCACGTGAAACCAGACAAGGGGGCTGGGGTGTTTTTTTCGAAAGTCCCTAAGGGATTCAAAAATGCCCTTCCTTCCATCAACCGCCTTTTTGAGTTTCACCGACCCCTGACTTCCGATTTTCATGACAAGGTCCAGCAAATACATGCTCAGGTTGTATACCAATCTCATATGTTTATAATTGTCTTTAAGCGGCCATATGGAATCTCGCATGCTTTATAATCATCCCTCTGTGTCGATTGCGTCATGCTCGATTTCATAACGTAAAATTACATCAAAAATAGTTCTTTGAGCAATGCCGCTTCCAATTCATGTCCCCCCGGATAATGGAAGATGCGTAAATCGGGGATCCCTGCTTCCGTCAGCCGGGAGTATTGTTCCTGGAAATTTTCCGTGGAAAGAAAAGGGTCTTCTTGTCCTAAAGCGGCCATTACCCTGCTGCCATCCAACCTGCGCTGAAGCAACGGTGAATCCAGGTCGTAGGCAGGGGCTCCCCCCCAGAAAATTACCTTGTCCAGCGGAAAATCCATCTGACAAATCCATCGGCTCATAGTGGCGGCACCCTGTGAAAAACCGAGTGTATGGACTACTTTTAATTTGGGAAGCTGCTGACGAATATCCTTCAGCAAGGTATTAAGGTAGCGGTTGGTATTGGCAATATCGGTGGTTCGTTCGTGTTTGGTCATCCAGTTGGCACCTACCCGGCCGGAAAAGCCCTTCAAATAATGCCGGTTGAGCCCTTCAGGGGCTACGATCAAGCGGTCTTCCGTGTCAAGCGAAGCAAACTTCCGCAGAAAATAATTGGCCAGTTGCCCATAGCCATGAAAAACAATCCAAAGGCTGGTTTCTTTTCCTGAAAGGGGATGACTCAAATAATACAAATGCTGATGGGGATAGGACAGGTGCTGAGAAATCATTATTTGTTTAAATCGTCAAATTGAAAGGGCAATAAGTTCTGTATGCCGTAAGCACGAAGTAGCGTTCCATCCGGTCGGTTCATGAGAATTTCTATGGGCGAATTAAATTTGCGTTCGTATTCGCTGATACTTTGCCGGCAAAGTCCACAGGGTGTTACGGTGGCCGAGCTGCTATTATCCGGTGTTTTGGCGGTTATAAGTAAGATCTCCGGTTTCAAATCAGGGAAGTTGGCATGGGTGTATCCCAGGAGTATCCGTTCTGCGCAGACCCCTACCGGAAAACAGATATTTTCCTGATTATTGGCCCAAAAGGTCTGCCCGTCTTCCAGAATTACAGCCGCCCCCACCCGGAAATGGGAATAGGGGGCATAGGCGAGTGCTGCTGCCTTGTTGGCAAGTTGGAGAAGGTTTAGTCGAATGGCATCCAGGTTCTCCACGGCCACCATTTCAAGGCTGCTGGTACTGGTGATTTTTCGGTTTTCTTCCATTTGTATTCCTTGAGTTCAATCGTTAAACATACGGTTAAATTAATAAAGCTACCCAAAACAGACCAAACTTAGCGATCGGCAAATTGAATTTTTTGGATATTTTTTTAAAAAATAGGCACCGTATTTATTCGTTTTGACATTTTTATACGTACCTTAATCCTGGCGTTTCCGAACAGGATGAACCAAAACAAGCCCGGAAAGTTATTAGATTGATAGACTTATAACTAATTATTCTTAATGATTAGCGGGCACCAAATGTAAGCGTAGTATTAACCACAAAAAGGAATTTATTATGAAGAGAAATTTTACCTATCTTTTATTACTACTAATCTGCTTTATGCTGCAGGGGTCCTATTTGCTGGCACAGCAGCGGACCGTCAGTGGTAAGGTTACCTCCACGGAGGATGGAGAACCCCTTCCTGGAGTGAGCATTGTTATTGAAGGCAGCAGTACGGGGACCGTTTCGGATCTGGAAGGAAATTATTCCCTGGACGTTCCAGGTCCCGAGGCCGTATTGCTTTATTCGTTTATTGGTTTTGCTACGCAATCCCAGCAGGTAGGAAGCCAGCAAACCATGAATATTTCATTGAGTCCCGAAGCGGGCGATTTGGATGAATTTATCGTGACGGCCTTTGGCATTTCTCAGGAGAAAAAGTCGCTGGGCTATGCCGCTCAGAGTATTGATTCGGAGGCCATTACCAAAACGAAACAACCCAACCTGGTAAATGCCTTGCAGGGCCAGGTGGCAGGCGTTCAGGTCACCAATTCGGGTGGCGCTCCGGGTCAGTCAGCACGAATCATTATCCGAGGCATTAATTCCCTGGATCCCGGTGCGGACAACCAACCCCTGTTTGTGGTGGATGGCGTACCAGTGGACAATTCTACCATAGAATCATCCGGTACCCCCAGGGGACTTTCTAACCGGATGGCTGATGTCAACCCTAACGACATTGAATCCATGTCCGTACTAAAAGGAGCGGCAGCCACAGCCCTCTACGGGGTAAGGGCGGCCAATGGGGCGGTCATTATTACTACCAAAAAAGGTAAAGAAGGACAAATCCGGGTCAATTATAACGGATCGGTGGGGTTTGAAGAGCTAAACCGCCTTCCCAAACTTCAGGACGAATACGGGCAGGGTTTCAGCGGAGAATACCAACCTACCAGTTTCTGGCCGTCCTGGGGAGCTCCGATCGCCGAGGTACAGCAGACCGTTCCCGATCACCGGTACCAGGACAACTGGAACAGGGCTTTCAACACCGGGGTGCAGATTGATAACAGTGTGAGTATCTCCGGAGGAAATGAAGTCGCTACCTTCTATGGCTCCTTTGGAAACCTTTCACAGGAAGGCATTATCCCCTTCTCTACCTGGGACAGGACCACTGCCAAACTTTCAGGATCCGTAAAGGCCAGTGAAAAATTTGATTTTTCCGGTTCCATTAATTTCTCCAATACGGGCGGTAACCGAGTACCCCATGACCGGTTTATGGAGCGCATGATGTATTGGTCCGAGACCACCGATGTACGGGATTATATCAATGAGGATGGTACCATGAGGACCTATAGCAATACCAATCCCATTTATGATGCTCGCTTTGCTACCTATGAAGATGATGTGAATAGGATCATCGGTAATATCAACCTGAATTACCACCCTACGGACTGGCTTTCGTTCTCCTACCGCCTGGGGAATGATTTCTACAGCGATACCCGTACGGAAATCACCCCGGGACCCAAGGGCATAGACGGGGAAGTGGCATTGAGCTCTACAGGGCTTTTGGAGGAGACGCGGATCAATAGCCGAGACCTTACCTCCAACTTTTTCATTACCCTGAAAAAGCAATTCAATACCGATTGGAATACCAGCCTTCGGTTGGGGAATGATATTTTTGAAAGGAGATTTGATGAAGTTACGGCCAGGGGAGAAAATTTTGTGATTCCGGAGTTTTATAACCTCAACAATACCACGCAGATTTTCGCTGGCCAGGATAAAAGGCTGAGAAGACTGGTAGGTTTTTACGGAGACCTGATGGTGGATTATAGAAACTTCCTTTTCCTGAACCTTACCGGAAGAAATGACATATCCTCCACCTTGCCTAAAGACAACAACTCCTTCTTTTATCCTTCGGTAAACCTGGGGTATGTCTTCAGCGAAAACCTGTCGCTTCCTTCCTGGATTACCTTCGGCAAATTGAGGGCTTCCTGGGCACAGGTAGGCAAGGATACCGATCCGCATATTCTGGGGGCTACCTATGCTTCCCCCAGTATATTTCCCTTGAACGGGCAAGTGGGCTTTACCAGGAATTCGGTTTTTGGAGACCCTAACCTGAAACCCGAACAAACCACCTCCCTGGAATTTGGTCTGCAAACGGCTTTTTGGGACAACAGGGCTAATTTTGATGTCACCTATTACAAATCCAATGCCCGGGACCAAATTATTCCGGTTCCGATTTCTGATGCTACCGGTTATTCCTCCTATATCACCAATGCAGGGGAAATTGAAAACAGTGGATTTGAATTTATCCTAGGAGGTACCCCAGTGCAAACGCAGGATTTTTCCTGGAATATCAGTGCCAACCTTTCCATCAATAACAATGAGATCAAATCCATCAGGGAGGGCATTGATGAGATTGTCGTCGGCAGCCAGTTTGGCTATGTCGGGTCTACCGTTACGATGAAGCTGATTGAGGGAGAAGCCTATGGCAATATTTTCGGGAGCTCGTATCAGCGATTGGGAGCCGATCCGGATAACCTGTTTCTGGACCGAAGCCTGCCGGTAATCATCGGTGCCAATGGCTTTCCAGTTAGAAACGGATCCCAATTGATTCTTGGAAATGCCGTCCCCAAATGGATAGGAGGCATTAGAAATGATTTCAATTACAAAGGATTTGAATTGTCATTTCTGGTAGACTTTAGGACCGGGGTAGAACAATACAATCAGTACCACAACTTTCTGTCGGCCTTTGGAAAAAATGAATTCACTGAGGCCCGGGAAGATTTCAGGGTATTTGAAGGCGTGCTTGCGGATGGCTCACCCAACACCCAGGAGGTTTGGCTGGGACAGGGAGAAGGACCTGATGGGGTGGATTATGGAGCCGGCTATTGGAGAAACCATTACCGAACCACCAGTGAAAACTTTGTGGAAGATGCCAGCTTTATCAAGTTGAGAAACATCACCCTGGGGTATAACCTGAACCCAGGCCTCCTGCAAAAAACCCCCTTTAGGACAGCCAGGGTTTCGGTAGCCGCCAACAATATCATCCTCTATACCCCTTGGGATGGTTTTGATCCCGAATCATTCTCTGCCGGTGCTGGTGGAAACGCCATTGGATTTACCGGGTTGGGATTTCCTGGTGTACAAAGTGTTTTCTTTAACCTGAACCTTGGACTATAAAATTCAGCTATTATGAAATCTATATATACAATATTAGGTGTATTGCTGCTTCTCGCAGCAACGGCCTGTGAAACCTTTCTGGATGTTAACGAGAATCCCAATAATCCCCAGAATGCTCCGATTACGGGATTGATGACCAATGCCAGCTACGAGACGGCCCTAAACGTGCAGCGCATCGGTAGCATTACCTCCAATTATGTTCAATACCTGGCTTCTCCCAATCCGGCCAGTGCTTCGGATGTGATGGAACCACTCAATTATAGCGGTACCTGGTTTAACCTGTACAATGCGATGACCGATTTGACCGATTTGATCAGCCAGGCAGAAGAATCAGAGGCCGGACATTATCTGGGTGCAGGTCAGGTACTGATGGCTTTGAATCTGGGGATGACGGTGGATATCTTTGGAGATGTGCCCTATTCGGAGGGGTTTGATTTTAGTGCGGTAACCCCGATGTATGACGATGACGAACAGCTTTATGCGGAGGTCTTAAACCTGCTGGATCAGGGAATTCAAAACCTGGAGGGAACCACGGCCATTTCGATCGGCGATGACGATTTTATTTTCCAGGGGGATGTGGACAAATGGATTAAATTCGGAAATGTACTCAAAGCCAGGTTTATGCTGCATAGCCCAAATGTCAATGCCAATGAAGTGCTCGCCGCCATAGACAATGGTTTTGAGGGAAATGATGACGATGCTTATGTTGAATTCTTTGAACAACGCTTTAATCCCTGGGCACAGGTGGCCATCAACAATGAAAACCTGCTATTGGGTGGGTGGATCTCCACCCAATTTATTGAGGCGTTGGATGGCACTTCCTATCCTACCGTAGATCCCAGATTGCCATTGATGATAGGTACTACGGATGAGGGAGAGTTTATTGGAGTTCCCAATGGCGCAGGCAGGGGGAATGCCCCGGAACAAGGCGCCAGGTCCACGCTGATTCCCGAGCAATATTATACCTCCGAGCTTTCCCCGCTTTTAATTGCCACTTATGCAGAGCAAAAATTTATCGAGGCAGAAGCGGCCCTGGACAGCGATCCCGACCGGGCCTATGCGGCTTATCTGGCCGGAATTGAAGCCCATATGGACATGTTAGAAGTGCCTGCGTCCGAAAAGGAGGCTTATTTGTCAGATCCAAGCGTAAGGATGGGAGCTGGTTCCTTGACCCGGGATGATATCATGAAGGAAAAATGGGTGGCCCTATTCCTGCATCCCGAAACCTGGAACGACGCCAGGCGGTTTGATTATGGCTATAAAGACATGACCTTACCTGCCAATCTCAACACCAATTTGAATGATCAATTCATCCGTAGATTGCCCTATCCGGACAATGAAGTCAGTAGAAATGGCGATAATGTACCGGAGGTGACCCTGCTGGACCGAATTTGGTGGGACCAGTAGTAAAAAAACGAATTCTTCTTTTTTGCTGGGCGAAGTTTGCAACTTCGCCCATTTTATTTTTTGATAGTATAAACAGTAACTACTCGTCATCAGGCCATTTGTAATGGCAATATGGGTCCGCCGTTAAAAACGTCATCTATTACATTCATTCCAGGAAATCCGGCATTACAAATGCCTGGTGTACATATTACCTGGATAAAAGGGATGTAAAAAAATTCTACACCCAGTAGCATTATTTTTATCTGTGTTAATCTGAGCTATCTGTAGTGAACCCCTAGATATTCTCGAAGCTGTAAACAGAAAATGCGCGCCAACAGGCGACTTTTAATGGCATATCCACACCAATTTTCACGGAAATCCCGGCATTGATCCCAAATGCAAACCTTTGAAATGGGGAGATAAACCAAGAAACCTGCCGAAACCAATTACTCTAAGGCATAAGCCACTACATAATCCCCCAGCGGAGTACCCAGCTTGCCATGCCCCCCGGCTGAGATCACCACATATTGTTTTCCATCCAACTGATAGGACATAGGCGATGATTGGCCCCCGGCGGGAAGTTGGTTCTGCCAGAGTAGCTCACCCGTTTCTGTATCAAAGGCTCTGAAAAATCCATCTAGTGAAGCGGCAACAAAAGTTAGTCCACTAGCGGTGGTCAAGGCACCGCCGAAGTTAATAGAACCCCAATTCACTGCGTCTGGATAAGTTTGAGGGTCGTACATAAAACCCAGGGGCACTTCCCATTTGAGTTTACCCGAAATCATGTCGATGGCCAGTAAGGTCCCCCAGGGCGGTTTTGTCTGCATTTGCAGTCCTTTTTCATTTCTCGCAAACAGGTAATCCCTTTTCAGCACATAGGGGGTGCCCTCCTGAAGTCCGGTTTCTGCCCTTATTAGGGCCTCATTTTTTCCTTCCTCTTCCTGAAGTTTTTCCCGAGGGATCAGGCGGACGACAGCTACCAGGCGGTTGATGTTGGTGATCAACAGGTTTCGTTCCGGATCGTAGGATACTCCTCCCCAATGCACTCCGCCGGCATTGGACGGGGCCACCATGGTACCTTTCAGGCTGGGAGGGGTGAAAGGCCCCTCATTGCGTAGGGAAGCCATACGCTTTTCTGCGATTTTTCTATCAGCTTCGGTCAATCCCCAGGCATCCGCTACACTAATTTGCTGCGGGCCAACCGGCAGGGGCAAAACTGGAAACGGCTGGGTAGGATACGCTTGCTCCCCGGGCACCTTGCTTCGGGGAACAGGCCGTTCTTCCACCGGGAATAAAGGCTTACCGGTTTCTCTATGCAAAAGAAAAATATGCCCCATCTTGGTACCCACCGCCACAGCAGGCACCTTCAACCCATTTCTTTCTACATTAATTAGTGATGGTTGGGCAGCGTTGTCGTAATCCCAGAGATCGTGGTGAACGGTCTGGAAATGCCACACCAGCTCACCCGTACTTGCCCGAAGGGCCACGATTGAATTCGCATATTCATTTTTCCCAATGCGTTCTCCCCCATAGTAATCTGGACTGGGACTCGTGGTAGGGATAAACACCAGGTCCCTTGCTGGATCAACCGAAAGAATGGACCAGGCGTTGGCGGCTCCGGTCTGGGCTGTCTTTTTTCCTATCCAGGTAGCCCTTGCCGGATCTCCTGCCTTTCTGGGTATGGGGTCCCAGCTCCATTTCAACTTTCCAGTCATTACATCATACGCCCTCACGACTCCTCGTTCATATTCCAGCCGCTGGTTATCTCCCATGGAAGAGCCGGTAATAAGGGTGTTACCAATGATTGCAGGAGGTGAGGTTACGCTGATGGGGCCGATACCCTTTCGCAGGTCAATGGAGCCATTTTTGCCGAAATCAGAAATGGGTTTGCCAGTAGCTGCCGATAAGGCAATCAATCGGCCATCGATGGTTGCCAGATAGATTCTCCGTTCCAAATTATTTGCTATTACATCTGGTCCCGGCCAGGTAGATACCCCCCGGGAAGTGATTTCTGAATAATCGCCTTTCAGGTTCACTTCCGGATCGAATGTCCACTTTTCGGCACCGGTCGCGGCATCCAGTGCAATGACCCTATTGCTGGGGGTACTCAGGTACAAAACCCCCTCCACCATTAGGGGAGTGGCTTCAAAAGCGGCTTTTTCTGCCGCATCATTATTCCGGTAGTGTTCCAGTTCACCGGTACGGTAGGTCCAGGCCACCTTCAGCTGGTTGACATTTTCGGGCGTTATCCGGGACAGGGCTGCATGCCGCATGCCTCCCGGATCCCCTCCATATGCTGGCCATTCCCGGTCATTTCCCTGTCCAAAAACAGCATCAGGCTGAGTAAGGGAAAGCAATATTATCAGGTACCCAATTGTCTTCATTTAGTTTGGAGTCACTTTCAACAACTTAATCAAGGAAAAATAATCATTTTCCATGATTTAAAACAATGACATAGCTTTATATTAAGCACTTACAAGTTAGATTCCAGTATCAAAAACCAGCGGGGACCAGTAGTAAAAAACGAATTCTTCTTTATTGCTGAGTTTGCAACTACAGCCCTAGTATCCACTGGTGAACGAAACCCGAGGCATATGCAATACCGGTCCCTTTAGAAAAGAGGTGAAAAATTTATTTCTATACTATGTTCAGATTTGGCCATTGCAAATGGCTCATGGGCAGGTCTCATCCCTTTATGTTATCGAAGATAGCAAGGTGAAGTGACATACTTCACTTAGTAGCAGTCTTTATTTAAGATGCTCCAATCAAAAACACCGCCGGTATTTTGTGTAGATCCGGTCTGTCCTTACGCCAGTCGGCCACCTTTTTGGTACGAATGGACTCTCCTTCTCCGGTAAGTTCACTGGCAATGCAAAGCTCGGTGCGCCCATCCAGTTGCTCCAGCAAATCTTCCAATAAGCGGTTGTTTCTAAAGGGCGTTTCCATAAATAGCTGGGTGACTTTCTGTTGCAAGGCCGTCTTTTCCAATTGCTTGATAGCCTCTATGCGGGCTTTCCTATCGATGGGCAAATAGCCACTGAAGGTGAATGCCTGTCCATTAAAGCCGGAACCCATCAGGGCCAGAAACATGGACGAGGGTCCCGGCAAGGGAACCACCCGTATCCCCAGACGGTGCGCCCAGGCTACGGCTTTGGCCCCGGGATCGGCGATACCCGGGCAACCCGCTTCGGACAGGATTCCCACATCCTGTCCATTTAGTGCCGGTTCCAGGAGCTTTCTTACCTGGGGGTCCGGAGTTTTTTTATCCAGCTTTTCCATCTGCACCTCCTCCAGATTGATGCCCAATTTCAGGCTGCTGATGTACCTGCGGGCCGTTCGGAAGTCCTCCACCAGGTAATAGGAGGTGGCCGAAAGTACGTTTTTGACAACAGGTGCCATGATTTCAGGACCGGTTTCAAGTACCAATACATTCGGTATCAGGTATAGTATTCCCTTTGCTTTCATTATTTTTGGGTATGGAAAATGGAATGCCTTCGATTGCAAAAATACTTATTATTATCGGACTGCTGCTACTGCTCAGCGGATTGCTGCTTTGGTGGCTGCCCAAATTTCCCGGTTTCAAAGGGATGCCCGGAGACATGGTGTTCAAAAGGGAAAATTTTACCTTTTATTTCCCCCTGGGTACCAGCATTCTGGTCAGCTTGTTATTAACACTATTACTCTATTTATGGAGAAAGTTCGGGGGATAGGTAGAAATGCTGATGCTTACTAACATGGAGAAAGCTGGCTGAAAAACTTATAAGAAGGCATTGTCCACGATGAGTATTAGTAAAACCACATTGATCACCAACCTAAAAATTCCTAAAAAAACGGCCGTTTTAAAATGGTCCACCAAGTGCCTGTTGGCTAAACTAAAGCCCAGCAGTCCCAAAACCAACAACAGGTTCAAACCGGTAATGCCAAGCAGCGAGTAATCATACCAAAAGGGCAAATCTACGCGGTAAAAAACACCATAAAGGATGTAGATGGCCAGGGTTAGCGTACTGCTACGAATGTTCCATTTCTTAAGCTGTTCCCTGCTTTTAATGAGGCCGTTCATGGTTCTTTTTTTGCGAATATTTTAAATGTAACCAATCGATAAGGAATTAAAAAAATATTCGCCTGGAGGATTCCCATATATTACAAAAAGCGCTTCTTCATCCTGATTTCTGCGTTTTTTAAATGTTAAGTCTCGCAATGATGGGATTCCTCATCAACGGTAGGTTGCGGTCTTAAATAGTATAGCTTATTGAAGATAGCTTGCGCACCTGCGGCAATCTGAACGGATACTTAAGTGCATTTCCAATCTTACTGCTTTTTTTCAATGGCGAGATGGCCTACGCGTCAAGAAAGGCCTTCAAAGTAGCCACTACCGCCTCCGGCTGTTCTGCATGAAGCCAATGACCGGCATTTTTGAGGTGGATGATGTGATTGTCAGGGAAAAGCGTTTCTATCGCTTCCTTATCGCTGCTTTTGATGTAATCCGAATTAGCCCCGCCCATAAACAGGACTGGCTTTTCAAAAGGCTTGTCCGATTCGATGGCCTCTCCTACATTTTCTATCTTTTCGGTGATCACCGGCAGGTTTAGCTTCCAGGCAAATTTACCATCAGTCCGGCTCAGGTTTTTTAATAGAAACTGCCGGATGCCTTTTTCATCGATGTATTCGGCCAATTGTGCTTCTGCCGCCTTTCTGGAATCGCTGGTATCCAGGTCCACAGCGTTTAGGGCTTCCAGAATATGCTCGTGGTGAACGGGATAGGGCCTGGGAGCAATGTCGGCCACAATCAATTTATCCACCCTGTCCGGGTACATCAGTGCCAGTTTCATGGCCGCTTTTCCTCCCATTGAATGGCCCAGCAGGTACACGCTATCCAATCCCTCTGCATCCAGCAATTCCCGGAGATCCTCCGCCATTACCTGGTAATTCCATTCATCGGAATGCGGGGAGTCACCGTGGTTGCGGAGGTCAATAAGGTACAAGGTATAGCTTTCCTCCAGGTTTTTGGCTATTCCCAGCCAGTTGTCTGCGGATCCAAATAATCCATGAAGGATGAGAAAGGGCTTGCCTTTGCCGCTTTTTTTAAAATTGAGTTTCATGTGTCGCTAGTTTTCGGTTTCCAGTTGCCTACGGTACAGTTGGATGGTGTTTTCCAGGCCATAGTAAAGGGCATCGCAGACCAGGGCATGGCCAATAGACACCTCGTCCAGGTAGGGAATGCTTTCCTTTAAAAATTTCAGGTTATGCAGGTCCAAATCGTGTCCGGCATTTAGTCCCAGGCCGAGTTCGCGTGCCAGCTTAGCTACCTCTATGTACGGGGCCACTGCCTTTTCCCGGTCCTGAGGATACCCGCTGGCATAGGGTTCGGTATACAACTCTACCCGGTCGGTACCGGTAGCTTTGGCCGCTTCAAAGTACTTGGTTTCCGGATTGATAAAAATCGAGGTCCTGACTCCATATTCGTGCAATTCAGCGATGATATGTCGAAGCATTTCCTGGTGTTTGATCGTGTCCCAGCCGGTATTGGAAGTAATGGCTTCAGGTGGATCGGGCACCAGGGTGGCCTGGGCCGGACGGGCTTCCCGAATGATCTCCATATAACGTCGGTCGGGATAGCCTTCTATGTTAAATTCCGTCTGTATGCGGTCTTTCAGGTCCATTACATCGGTGTATCGGATATGCCGCTCGTCCGGTCGGGGGTGTACCGTGATGCCCTGGGCACCGAATCGCTCTGCGTCCAGGGCTACTTTTACCAGGTCCGGATTATTGGCTCCCCGGGCATTTCTCAGGGTGGCGATTTTATTTATGTTGACACTTAATTTCGTCATGTTCCAAATATGCGTTAATTTTGCACTAAATTAAATATATTGCGTAAACAATGGTAATTGGGCCGAAGTTTAGGCGTTTGATTTTTTATTACTGATCCGCATTCGGGTCGCTCGACACAAGAGAAACCAAACTGAAAATTAGCATACCATGAGTTTAAAAATCGACATCGAAAAAGAGATCAAACAAGCGATGCTGGCCCGGGATAAGGACAGATTGCGGGCGCTGAGAGCCATTAAATCGCTGATTTTGCTGGAAGAAACCAAAGGAAGTGGGGACAAAGGCTTGTCCGAAGAGGAGGAAGTACAGCTATTGACCAAGGCCGCCAAACAGCGAAAAGATTCCTTAGAGGTTTTTGAAAAGCAGGGTAGAGAAGACCTTGCCGCGCTTGAAAATTCCGAACTACAGGTCATCCAGGAATTCCTTCCTCAGCAGTTGTCGGAGGAAGAGCTGGAGGCAGAATTAAAATCGATTCTTTCCGAAACGGGCGCGGAAGGGCCTAAGGACATGGGCAAGGTGATGGGAATAGCTACCAAGAAACTGGCTGGAAAGGCAGACGGCAAGCTTATCTCGCAAAAGGTCAAGGCCATGCTTAATTCCTAAATCCGGCTTTGAGCACCATCGATCTTATCATACTGGGCATGTTGGCTGTAGGGGCTTTTAGCGGATACCGGCAGGGGCTGTTTATCGGTCTTTTGTCAATTCTGGCTTTTTTTATTGGTATTATTCTGGCGTTTAGGTTTATGCATTGGGGTGCCGAATTGTTCGCCGAGCGGGTGAAGAGCCTGACGTTTATGCTGCCTTTTGTGGCCTTTATTCTGATCTTTCTGGTCGTGACCATCACGATCCGTATTTTGGCCTATTTGGTTAAGAAAGCCCTGGACCTGACCATTTTGGGTACCTTCGACAATTTTGCCGGCAGCATATTGGGATTGCTTAAATGGTCTATTATGATCAGCCTGCTGATTTGGGTGGCCCATTCCTTTGAGTTTGAGGTGCCTGAGGAAATGCGGCAGGGATCGGTCATTTATCCCATGGTGGTGCCCATCGCTCCCGCCATGGTGTCCTTTCTGGACGATTACACCCCCATCATTGATGCGGCCATTGCTACTATTAAAGAACTCGTAAACAGTTCCACTGGTGATCCTGTTAATTGATAATTTCGATTCGTTTTCGCACATGCTGGCGGACTACCTCCGAAGGTCCGGGGAAGAAGTGCTGGTGGTCCGAAACGATGTATCCCTGGCTGATTTGGAAACCCTGGATTTTTCGGCGATGGTTTTGTCACCGGGACCGGAAACCCCGGCCTCTGCCGGTAACCTCATGGCGATAACGGCACGGTATGTACACCGGTTACCGATATTGGGGGTTTGCCTGGGGCACCAGGCACTGGGTCTGTACTTTGGGGCAAGTCTCCGGAAAAGCCAGCATCCCATGCATGGCAAGGTCTCCACGGTATATCAAAAGTACAAGCATCCGGTATGTAAGGGCCTTCCGGAACGGTTTGAAGTGACCCGATACCATTCGCTGGAGCTGAAGGAGCTTCCGGGGGAGTTGGAGGTATTGCTGGAAACCGACCGGGGAGAGCTCATGGCATTTTGCCACCGTAGCCTGCCGCTTTTGGGGCTTCAATTTCACCCCGAGGCGCATCTTACACAGTACGGAGAAAAACTCCTTCAAAACTGGATAGCACTGTACGCCAAAGAAAAGCAGGAGCAGTTGATCACTAGCTGAGTTACTCAGGCTGCATATTGGGTAAAAAGCCGCTTATTTTTTCCAAAAACCGGTGGAATCTACCAGATTTGAACCAAGGAGTGCTGGAAGGCGTTTTATTTTTCGAATCCTTTTAATACCTTTAGCTATATGAGGGCACTAGACTTTATTAATCATTTGATCCCACCCCTGAAATTTACAGACAAGGTGACGATGGCCCTATCCTGGATGGAAGAAATCCGCACCAATATTTTGCCGGTGGCAGATAAGGGAGGATTTAAGGGATTCATTACAGATGAGATCATATACGACAGTAACAATCCGGATCTAACCATTGGTGAAGTGGAGCTCCTGGCGGCTTCCTGTGTGGTGCAGGTGGACCGGCATATATACGAGGTGCTGAGAATCTCCTCCGAAAACCAGGTGAGCATGGTAGCGGTGGTGGATAAAGAAATGAAATACCAGGGCGTGGTTACGGAAGAGGATGCTGTAACGGCCTTTACCGATTCGATTTCGATTCAAACTCCCGGCGGGGTGCTGATTCTCTCCATGTTTATGACTGATTACAGCCTGTATGACATTGCCAGGGTGGTAGAATCCGAAAACGCAAAAGTCCTCAGCAGCTTTATTTCCAACGATCCGCTGGACGATAGTAAAATGAAGGTAACCCTGAAAACAGATCAGGTAGAACTAAGGCATATAAAAGCAACCCTGGAACGCTTCGGTTATAAAATTATCGACCATTATCAGGAAGATGGCGGCGTCAGCGGTGAGCAGGATCGGCTGGGAAACCTGCTTCGATTTTTAGACATTTGATTATAGATGAACATCCTACTGCACGGCATCAACATTTTACCGGAGTTTCATACGTACATAGAGCAGTTGATTCAGGTTTTTAAGAAGCAGGGACAAGGAGTCTGGGTTACTGAACGTCTCTATCCATCCATTCGAGACACTGGTAGCAGGCGATCGATTTCTATCCTTCCCGAAGATAATACGGGAATGGAAACGATGGATTTTGTCATTTCCATTGGTGGGGATGGGACGCTTTTGGACACCATTTCCCGCGTAGGCTCGTGGGAGGTTCCTGTATTGGGCATCAATACCGGCCGGATGGGGTTCCTGGCCACCATTGCCAAGGAGGAAATCGCCCTGGCAGCGCAAGATTTGCTGGCGGGCAGGTATGCGTTGGAGGACAGAAGCCTGGTATGTTTGGAATCCAGTATTCCCCTTTTTGACGGGCTGAATTTCGGACTCAATGAGTTTACCATTCACAAGCGGGATACCTCCTCCATGATCACCGTGCACACCTATATTGATGATGATTACCTCAACAGCTACTGGTCCGATGGATTGATCGTTTCCACGCCTACCGGATCCACCGGCTATTCCCTGAGTTGTGGTGGGCCTTTGATCTCACCGATCGCCAGGAACTTTGTCATTACCCCCGTCAGTCCCCATAATCTGAATGTGCGTCCCATAGTGGTTTCCGATGACAGCGAAATCACCTTCAATATTGAGGGGAGAAGCGAAAAATTTCTGGTATCTTTGGATTCCAGGTCTACGCCCATTGACGCTTCCGTGGAGTTGAAAATCAAAAAAGAAAAATTTGTTGCCAAATTGGTTAAGTTCCCGAATTACAGCTTCTTCGACACCCTGAGGCAGAAGTTAAATTGGGGCTATGACATGCGAAATTAGTTTTAACAATATTTAACCCGGCAGATACTGTCACGGGTTTTTTATTCGTTAGGTAGTTTATAAATTGCAGCGACTTGAATAAAACCAGGTATTACACGATCATTTTCACCACCGTATTGGTTCTTCATGGGCTAATTGCTCATGCGCAGCAATACGAGGTAGGACTGGGATTGGGAGCGGGCAGCTATACCGGAGACATCATCCGAACCATAGACCCCACCCAACTGGGTATTCAGGGAACGTTGTTTGGCAGACGAGATTTTGACAATGCCTGGAGCCTGAGAGCAGGACTTACCGTAGGCAGGCTTAATGCGGCGGATAGTATTCGGCCCATTGATCCGATAGCTTCGGTTCGCAATGCTCATTTCACCGGCACCATGGTAGAACTGGCGGCGACCATGGAATTCCATTTTCTGGATTACATGAACCACCAGACCCCTTCCCGATTTTCACCGTTTGGGTTTCTTGGATTGGGCGTTGGTACCTTCTTTGGAAACGGGCGGTCCTATTCCGCAGATCCCCAGCCGGGTAGTTACCGGATGACTTCGGCCATTATTCCTTTTGGCATGGGCATTAAGTACAAGCTAAAGGACCGGATGTTATTATCCATTGAAGGAGGGGCGAAGGCTACCTTTTCCGACAACCTGGATAAAATAAGCACAGACCCCAACGTCCTCCCTCGTTTTCGTACCGATCCCGGAACCGGAAGTCCGGCACTGGATCCCAATGCCATCAATTATGGCAACCTTTCAGACCGCGACTGGTACTATTTTTTAGGAGTTACGATCAGCTATTCCTTCCATCAGATAAAATGCTATCCTTACAATAATTGACCGCAGGATAGAATTTTTGAAAAAGAAGTGTCATTTTTGTGATTCATTACAAATTGGAACCGTACATAGGAATGAAGGAAGTGATTGACAAAGGGAAGATCCCTCAACACATAGCCATAATTATGGATGGCAATGGACGATGGGCGCAGAAGAAGGGAGCCATGCGCATCTTCGGTCACCGGAATGCCATTGCGGCGGTACGAGATGCCATTGAGGGGGCTGCCGAGCTGGGAGTGAAATACATTACCTTGTACGCATTTTCTACCGAAAACTGGTCCCGACCAAAGGAAGAAGTGGATGCCTTGATGGAAATTCTGGTGCAGGCCATTACCGATGAGGTGCCCACCATGATGGAGAATAACATTCGCCTGAGCACCGTTGGCGATACCGATAGCCTTCCGGGAAAATGCAGGGAACACCTGTCCCTGGGGAAGGAAAAGACTGCCGCCAATACCGGTATGACAGTCGTGCTGGCCCTTAGCTACAGCGGACGCTGGGAAATCACCCAGGCGGTACGGGAAATTGTCAAAAAAGTAGTCAGCGGGGAATTTCCAGAAAAGGAAATCAGTCAGGAAACGATTGCTTCCTTTCTGAATACCAGCGAAATTCCCGATCCCGAGTTGTTGATTCGCACCAGTGGTGAAATCAGGATCAGCAACTTTATGTTGTGGCAGCTGGCATACACCGAACTTTACTTCACAGAGGTATTATGGCCGGATTTTCGAAAAAAACACCTGCATGAAGCCATTCTGGCCTATCAGAAAAGGGAAAGAAGGTTTGGCAAAACCGGTGCCCAGATTAAGCCCTCCTAATGACAACAAACGCCCGAAAAGAAAATTGTATTTTCGGCTTATTACAGCTTTCTAATCCATGGGATTAGGAGTTAAACTTATCGTTTGAAATGAGAAACTATTTACTGATTATTTACTTGCTGCTAGTGACCGGAGTGGCAGAAGCCCAGATTCGATTGGGACAAAGCCGGTATACCCGTCAGGAGCCGGTGGATATTATAGATTTGGACTATTCCAATCCAAAGACCTATCGGATTGCCGGAATAGAAGCAGTGGGCCTGAGTACCCTGGATGAAACGGCCATTATCTCCCTGGCTGGACTTCGGGTAGATGACGAGATTACCGTTCCGGGAGATGCCATCTCCGGAGCTCTGAAAAAACTGTGGTCCCAGGGAATCATCGGCGATGTCAAAATCCTGGTAACCAAAATCGAAGGCGATGACATCTACCTGCTCCTGGACCTTACCGAGAGACCCCGTTTCAGCCGGGTAGAATTTTCCGGTGTGAACCAAACTCAGGAGGGTGAACTGGAGGACAAGGTAAATATCCGTGGAAGAGTGGTAAGGGATGATGTTCTGAACACCGCCGAGCGGAATATTCGTGAATATTTTGTAGGCAAAGGCTTTCTGAATGCAGAAGTAAAAGTAATTCAGGAACGCGACACCACCCTGCCCAATAGCGTCAAGCTGCGCTTTGACGTGGAAAAGAAGAGCAAAGTACGAATCAACGAAATTCGCGTTGCAGGAAATGACAACATTGCGGCTCCCCGAATCAAGAAAAAGATGAAAGGGACCAACGAACATGCGCGAGTGTATATTTTTAAAGACTTGGTTTCCAGATTGCTCAATGCCAGCCCAAAAAACGTGGGGAATGCCATTGTCAAACGAAACCCCGTCACGGAAGATCAGATCAGGGAATACATCAACAAAAATTTTAAACTAAACTTTTTTAATGGCTCTAAATTTGTCCGAAGTGACTACCGGGATGACAAAGATGCGGTCATTGATTTTTATAACAGTCGCGGATACCGGGATGCCGAAATCCTTTCAGATAGCGTATATCGCTTTGATGACAGCCGGATCAATATCGACATTGACATAGAAGAAGGGCAGCAATACTATTACCGAAACATCACCTTTTCGGGAAATTACATTCACTCCGATGAAGAACTTCAGGCCAAATTAGGCATCTTCAAAGGGGATATCTACGACAAGGAGAAACTGGACAAAAGGCTGAACTACGATCCTCAGAGAGGGGACGATGTCAGTTCGCTTTATCAGGACAACGGCTACCTGTTTTTTACCATTGATCCGGTAGAAGTAAACGTGCAAGCCGATTCCATTGACATCCAGATGCGGATATTCGAAGGGCCGCAGGTAACGGTAAATAGCGTTTCCATCGAAGGTAATGAGCGGACCAGTGACCACGTGGTCATGCGGGAAATCCGGATACTCCCGGGGCAGAAATTTGACAGAAGTGCATTGGTCCGAACCATTCGGGAACTTTCCCAGATCGGCTACTTCAACCCGGAAAACATCGAGCCGGACATGCGTCCCAATTTTGAGGATGCCACCGTGGACATCACCTTCCGACTGGAAGAACGGCCAAACGATCAGATAGAACTCTCCGGAGGCTGGGGCGGCCTGTTTGGCTTTGTAGGTACCGTGGGACTGACCTTCAATAACTTCTCCGTTAAAAACATCAAGGACTTCTCGAAGTGGCGGCCCCTGCCGGTAGGAGATGGGCAGAAGCTTTCCCTGCGGGTACAGGCAAATGGCCGTAGTTTTCAGAACTACAGCATGTCGTTCACCGAGCCCTGGTTTGGAGGAAGGAAGCCCAATGCCCTTAGCTTTAGCTTTAACCATTCGGTGCAGCGGCAGATCGACTTTTTCAACCAAAATAATTTCGGGCAGGAACAGGGTTCTTTCAAGATTACCGGTGCCACCATCGGGCTGGCCAAGCGGGTTACCTGGCCGGATGATTACTTCCAGGTGAGTAACAGCCTGCAGTTTCAGGTATATGATTTTGACGAATACGGTAATTTCTTTGGGCTAAGCTACAATACCGGTACGGCCCGAAGTGTCGCGTTAAATACCACCATTGCACGGAACAACATTGACAACCCCATTTACCCCCGTTTTGGCTCCAATATTACCTTGAGTGCGACCCTTACGCCGCCCTATACCTCGATGAATCCGAATATCAATCAGGAATCACAGGACGAGGAGAAATACCAGTGGCTGGAATACCATAAGTGGATGTTTGATGCCTCGCTGTATACCCCGCTATTTGGATCGAATAAGTTGGTGCTAAGTGCCCGAACTCACCTGGGTTTTCTGGGTTCCTATGGAGACCGGATTGGAATCATCCCGCTGGAGCGCTTTGTACTGGGAGGCGATGGGATGAACATGAATAACTTTGCGCTTGGTCAGGAAATCGTAGGACTGCGCGGGTATGAAAATCAGTCCATCACCCCGGGAAGAGAGTTCCGTGGACAAGCTAACGCCCCCATTCCTTACGGAGGGGTGGTGTATAACAAGCACGTAATGGAGCTGCGGTTTCTGGTATCGCCCAATCCTTCGGCTACCATCTTCCTGCTGGGATTTGCCGAAGCAGGAAACAACTGGGGCAACTATGCTGACTACAATCCGTATGACCTGAAAAAATCTGCCGGATTTGGTGCCCGGATATTTATGCCGGCCTTTGGTCTGCTGGGCATCGATTGGGGCTATGGATTTGACGAAATCCCAACCCTTTCCAATCCCAATCCAGGACCAAGTGGCGGCATGTTCCACTTTACTATCGGGCAACAATTCAGATAATTATGGAAAAATCGCTGAAATTGTTACTTTTGCTTTCCCTTTTCCCCATGCTCCTGTCAGCGCAGAAAATGGGCTATGTAGATACCGAATATATTCTGAACAGACATCCGGACTACAAGAAGATTCAGGAGGAAATGGAGGCGGTAAGTACGGAGTGGCGAAAAGAGGCACAAAATTTGGAAGATGAAATCCAGCAAATGTATAGTGACCTACAGGGAGAGCAGGTTTTATTGACAGACGAGATGTATCAGGAGCGATTGGCATTGATCCGGGAAAAACAACAGGAAGCCAGAGCCTTCAACAACCGAATATTCGGCGAAAATGGCCAATTGTACCAGAAACAGTCGGAATTGCTTCAGCCCCTGCAGTCCACCATTTACGATGCCATAGACCGGGTAGCCAAGCGGAACGGGTTGGCCATTTTGTTTGACAAAGCGACCAACCCTACGTCCATTATCTATACGGATCCAAGGCATGATTACTCGGATTTTATCATAGAAGAATTAGGATTAGAAGAAAACAATTAAAATTAACAAAGTTTAACAATTATGAAAGCAAGAATCATCCTATCAGCAATAGTCCTCTTTTGCTTTGGATTTGTAGCCAGTGCTCAAGATCTGAAAATCGGGTACACCAATGTCGAATACATCATGAGCCTGATGCCAGAGATGGAGCAAATTGATGCTGATATCCAGGATTACAGCAATCAGCTGGGACAGCAAATTCAGACAAAAAGTCAGAATTTTCAGCAACAGGTACAAACGTATCAACAATCGGCTCAATCCATGACCGAAGAAGCCCGTGCGACCAAAGAGCAGGAACTTCAAAGTTTGCAACAGGAAATCCAGAAATTTGAGCAAGATGCACAGTCTTCCTATCAGCGCAAGCTAGAGGAGTTGCTGGAGCCAGTTCAAACCAAGGTATACAATGCCATTAATGCAGTAGCTGCCGAAAACAACTATACCCATGTGTTTTCTGATTCGGCAGGCCAGGCACCCATCCTTTTATATACCAGAGACGACGATCCATTTACCGACCTGGTTATAGCCAAATTAGGCCTAGAGGCACCCGATACTCCGGTACCAAGCCCGGGAAGTAATTAATTAACAATGGAAAAATAAGTAAGCCCGGTTGCATTTGTAACCGGGCTTTTTTATTTCAAAAAATTCCTATTTTTAAGCCATGAACAACCGATCCAAAAGCTTACAGCCCCTACTGATCCTTTGCCTCCTATTGGCAAGCGGTCTTATTGTCCAACCCCTCGCCGCCCAATCGGAGGCAAAACCTTATTTCATAAACGGGGAGGCCCAGGAAGTACCTGCCTTCATGGATGCCGCCCGATGGGTGCGGCACGATCTCTGGGTAGAAAGCGAATTCGATTCCGATGCCGATGGACGACCCGACCGCATGCACGTGGCTGTCACCCGCCCTTACCAGACCGAATACCAGGGCTTGAAGCTTCCGGTCATTTACGTGAGCAGTCCCTATTTTGCTGGGGTAGCACCGGATGTGGAAGGCTTGTTTTGGGATGTAAGACACGAACTGGGTTCCCCGCCGGAAGAAAGGGTTTCTCCGGAGGTAACGCCCATCAATAACCGGCCCTTTATTTCCGACTCCCACATTAAAACCTGGGTTCCCAGGGGATATATCGTGGTGCATTCTTCTTCCCCCGGCACAGGCCTTTCCCAGGGCGCTCCCACCGTGGGTGGCAAAAACGAATCCCTGGCCCCCAAGGCCGTGATCGACTGGCTGTGTGGCCGTGCCAAAGGCTATACCCAACCTGAGGGCGGGGAACTCGTGGAGGCCTACTGGTCCACGGGCAAGGTGGGCATGACCGGCACTTCTTATAACGGCACCATTCCCCTTGCGGCGGCTACCACCGGAGTGGAGGGGCTGGAGGCTATCATTCCCATTGCACCCAATACCTCCTACTACCACTATTACCGCTCTCATGGGCTGGTGCGATCCCCTGGCGGGTACCTGGGAGAAGACATTGACGTGCTGTATGACTTTATTCACAGCGGTGATCCGGCCAAACGGGCCGGAAACAACGCCCGCATCCGCGATACCGAAATGAAAGCAGGCATGGACCGGGTCACCGGAGATTACAACGATTTTTGGGCCGGTCGGGATTACCTGAACCAGATGGCGCCCATGAAGGCCGCCATGCTCATGTCCCATGGCTTCAATGACTGGAACGTGATGCCCGAACACAGTTACCGCATCTATAAAAAAGCCGAATCCATGGGCCTGCCGGTGCAGTTGTATTACCATCAGGACGGGCATGGGGGACCCCCGCCCATGCGGATGATGAACCGTTGGTTTACCCGCTACCTACATGGCGTGGAAAATGAGGTGGAGGAAGATCCGAAAGTATGGATCGTACGGGAAGGGGACCCTCAAGACAGTCCCAGCCCCTATGAAGCCTATCCGCATCCCCAATCGGAAGCCGTGTCGCTTTATCTGGAAGGAGCCGCTCCGGCAGTCGGAAAGCTGCACCTGGAGAAACCTTCCCGGCAGGGCAAGGAGACCCTGGTCGATAACTTTTCCTTTGATGGCGCCTCGCTGGCAAGGGCGGAGCTGACCGATCACCGGCTGTTGTTTGTAAGCCCGGAACTTCAGGATGACTTGCACCTGTCGGGCCTGGCAGAGATGAGCATACGGGTGGCATCCAGCAAGGCGGCCGCCAACCTTTCCGTTTGGCTGGTATCTTTGCCCTGGAAGGAGGGAAAAAGCTCGAAGATCACCGACAATATCATCACCCGGGGCTGGGCAGATCCGCAAAATCACCGTTCGTTAACCGAAAGCGAGCCACTGAAGCCCGGTAAGTTTTATACCTTATCGTTTGAACTGCAGCCCGACGATCAGGTAATTCCCCGGGGGCAGCAGATCGGATTGCTGATTTTTTCCAGCGACAAGGAATTTACCCTCTGGCCCGACCCCGGCACCGAACTGACGGTAGACCTGGACAAAAGCTCCCTGCAGCTACCGGTAGTGGGCGGTAAGGAGGCGTATGAAGCGGCTACAGCTACTGATGCTGAGCGGAAACAATAAAATAGGTCACGGAGGACACAAAGTGGGCACGAACACAAAGCAAAGAATGTGAAAAAAGTTCTCAGAGATCTTTGTGGCCTTTGTGTTTTCTCGGTGTCCTTTGTGGCTAAACCATTTAGAAACGTACATTTTATTACTCAGACGGAGCCAGTCATTCACTAATCTTATGAGACACGAAGCGGTCACGAAGAAATATTTTGGTGGTGCGAAAAAGATTTTGTCATAACATGATCTGGCAGGAGAAAGAGCTATGATAAATCACAAATTATATCTATTTCCATATAATTTTAAGCGATTGATCAATATTATACGTATAAGCATATAATAATCAAGTTTTTCTTACCTTTGTATGTTAATGCATATAACATGAGCCTATTATCAGATTTTGTAAAAAGCAGGAGAAAGCAATTGGGCATCACTCAGCAAGATTTTGCTGATAAGGCTGGAGTTGCCCTTACCGTAATTCGAAAGATTGAACAGGGCAAAGAAAACCTCAGTTTGTCCAAGGTCAATCAGGTACTACAAATGTTTGGTCATGTTTTGGGGCCAATAAATGAGAATGATGCGAAAAGGAATAGTTAAATACAACAACATAAAGGCTGGCCTTTTAACAGAAGAGGATAATGGAGAATATCTCTTTGTATATGATGAAACATATGCCCAAACCTACCCGAACCAATTCGTCACCTTTCAAATGCCAGTATCAACAAGACCATACAGAAGTAAAAGGCTTTTTCCATTTTTCGATGGATTAATTCCTGAAGGATGGCTACTGAATATTGCAGCTGAAAGCTGGAAAATTAACAAGAATGATCGCATGGGGCTTCTACTGGCCTGTTGCCAAAACGCTATTGGTGCGGTAAGTGTGCACCCTGCAAATCCGAAAGCTGATGGCTAAATGCTTGTATTGTTATAGAGATTTGGACGAAAACCAGTTAGACTACCATCCGAAGTGCATCAAAATGTTCTTTGGAGCAAAACATGCTCCGGTTTTGCCCTATCGATTGGAAGAGATGGAAAAATTGGCGAAAGAAGCCGCATTGTTATCCATCACGGTGCCGGGAGTTCAACCAAAATTGTCGTTGGGGTGGATCAAAACAGCATTGGAAAATGGCCATCAGGGGCGTTTGACCATCATGGATGCTTTAGAAGGGAACTATATCCTGAAGCCACAGAATGCGGATTATCCGCAGATGCCGGAAAACGAGCACCTCTCCATGAAACTGGCCGAATTGTTCAAAATAGACATTGTACCCGTAAATATGATTCGTTTACAATCGGGTGAACTTTGTTTTATTACCAAACGCATTGATCGAAACCCGGATGGATCCAAAAATCACATGATCGATTTTCTGCAAATTCTTGAACTGGCAGATAAATACATGGGTACCATGGAAGCACTCGGAAAAACCATAGGCGATTTATCGGCAAATACCTTGTTCGACAAGTTCCGTTTTTTTGAAATAGCGGTATTCAATTACATCATTGGGAACAACGATATGCACTTAAAAAACTTCTCCATGTTATTATCCGACATGGGCTGGGTGCTTTCTCCTTTCTATGACCTGTTAAATGTCAAACTGGTATTGCCTGGGGACAAAGAGGATATGGCTTTGCTGGTAGGTGGTAAAAAAGAAAATTTCAATAAAGGGTATTTTGACCGCCTGGGCGCTGTTTTGAAATTAAATGACAAACAAATCCACGGCGTGTATAAAAGGGTATCGAAATGGCTGCCGGAAGCCACTCAATTGATAAACTGTTCTTTTCTTAATTCAAACAGGCAGAAAGCCTATAAGGATTTAATTATGGAGCGCGTAATTTTATTTACCAAAGATAACCATGGAAAATAAACCATATAAGTGATTTAAGAGCATAGAAGAAGTTACGAAATGTACTAAATGACCATAAATACCTTATATGGTTCCCCATTTATCGTTCGCAGGTTATATACCAGAAAACGACACACCGCAGATTACTCAGACTAACACAAATAAATCAAGAAAAAAATGCCGTGAATCTGTGGTGAAAGGAACCAAATAACCTCGTTACCCGATGATTAGTGCTCGGGATTTTGGCTGGCACGGGCTTTATTTTAGCGACCAAAACACGTTCAACCGGATCATTTACAACTTCGCACAGAAAAACAACACACTCAGCATCCTTTATTTAATTCTCGGGACAGCGGCAGCTACTTTTGTTTCATAGTTAATTGATTATCAACCTATAAAAAATGGAACGATGAGTACTAAAGGATTAATTACACTGCTTTTTCTTGCGGTATTGACTGGTAGCACGTATGCGCAGGAAAACGAAAAACGTTTTGGTTTTGAGCTCAACAGCGGCGTATCTGTCGCAACGCAAAAACCAGGTGGAACCAGCCTGAACACCGGCTTTGGGTTTGAAGGAATCTTGCATTATCGGTTTATGCCGCACCTGGGAGCCTATGCAGGCTGGGGCTGGAATCGATTTGGCGCGGATGAATCGTTTGCTGGAAATGAAGTTGATTTTGAGGAAACCGGCTATGTTTTCGGTTTCCAGTTCCGGCACCCTTTTGGGAATTCGCCAGTACATTACTTTGTAAGAGCCGGAGGATTGTACAACCACATCGAAATCGAAAACAGCGATGGGGAAATTATCAACGATACCGGTCACGGCTTGGGTTGGCAGTTGGCCGGAGGCATTGATCTGCCCATCGGAACCAACTGGAGTTTGACCCCGGGAGTAAAATTCAATTTACTCAACCGAGATGCAGACCTTGAGGGTGTCCGTACCGAACTAAACTTCCAATATGTCTCCGTTCGGATAGGCCTGGTCAAGCGATTTTAAAATAGGAAGGGATGGAAGCCGGATTTGGAAGCACAATCCGGTTTCTTTTCCTTTTTTGAAGGGTAGGAATCAATTCTTTTCTCACCAGGAAGCCAGACAAAACAAATCATTTTATCTTTGACAGGAAATCAGATAGCCTTAATGAACGTCAAGTCGATCCATCAATTACTATCCTTCAAAAACCTCCTGCAGTTTTTAATCGGTTTTTCTTTGGGGGTGCAATTGATCGTCATTCTTTACAATCACTTCTCGGGTTATCATGTTTTGTCTGATTTCGGATACTTTCTTTATCGCTTATTCCGTGGACTGGTATTTACCCTTATTGCCGGATTTTTATTGGCCTATTCCAACTTGTTTTTTATTCGTTTTCTGAACCGGGTGAGCCCATGGAGCCTGGCCACTTTCAAGCGGATACTAATTCAATTGGCCTTTTCAGTAAGCGTAGCAATGGTGGTTTCCGTCGCTTTTACCTCGT
>JAWLFL010000159.1:0-8894 GCA_041685605.1 Cyclobacterium sp.
GTCAAGCCCATTCAAATGAACTGGGACGAAAAAGGAAGGCTTTGGGTAGTTAGCAGCACGGTTTACCCACACTTAAAACCAGGGGAAACGGCCAATGATAAAATAATTGTTTTGGAGGACCGTAATGGAGATGGAAAAGCGGATAAATCCACCGTTTTTGCAGAAAGCCTGTTCACTCCTACGGGAATTCTTCCTGGAGACGGCGGGGTCTATGTGGCCAATTCCACGGAGATATTGCATTTAAAAGATACGGACGGAGATGGCAGGGCCGATGAATCCCAAACCATCCTGACAGGGTTTGGTACCGGAGATACCCATCACCTCATCCACACCTTCCGCTGGGGACCGGATGGACTGATGTATTTCAATCAGTCGATCTACATCTACAGCCATGTGGAAACTCCCTGGGGAATCCGCCGGCTCGAAGGGGGCGGGGTCTGGCAGTATAATACCAAGACCCGTCGACTGGAGGTATTTGCCCGGGGCCTGATCAATCCCTGGGGGCTACAATTTGATAAATGGGGAAGGACTTTTCTTACCGACGGAGCAGGTACGGAAGGTATTAACCATGCATTTCGGGGAGCAACCTTCGTTACCGCTCCCGGAGCGGACCGGGTTTTAAGAGGCTTAAACCCCGGTCAACCCAAACACAGTGGCTTGGATATTGTTTCCGGCAGTCATTTGCCAGCGGATTGGCAGGGAAGCCTTATTACCAATGATTTCCGTGCCAATCGCATCAACCGGTTTACACTGGAAGAGCGGGGCAGCGGATTTATTTCCAAGCAGGAAGAAGACATTTTATGGACCGATCATATTGGTTTTCGGCCGGTGGACATTTTGCAGGGTCCGGACGGGGCCATTTATGTTGCCGATTGGTACAATCCCATCATCCAACACGGAGAGGTGGACTTTCACGATCCGAGAAGAGATCAGCAGCATGGTAGGATTTGGAGAATCACCAAAAAGAACAGTCCCCTGGTAGAAAAACCCCAGCTGGATCAAATGAAGATTCCGGCACTTTTAGAAGCCCTTAAAGCTAAAGAGAGTGGTACGCGCCTACAGGCAAAACTATTGCTTAAATCAAAACCCGTATCAGCTGTCCTTCCTGAACTGGAAAAATGGCTGGAAAACCTGTCACCTGCAGATCCTGATTACGAACACCATTTATTGGAAGGCCTTTGGGTGCACCAGGTCCTGGGTAAGCCCGCCCTTCCCCTACTCAAAAAAGTACTACAGGCCAAGGATCCCGGAGCCCGGGCAGCGGCAATTAGGGTGTTAACCCACTGGCGGGATCAGGTACCGGATCACCTGCAATACCTAAAGAGCGCCATTACAGATAGCCATCCGGAAGTCAGGTTGGAAGCCGTGGTTGCTTTGCAGCAGGTAAATGAAGCCGATGCTGCTGCCATTGCGCTCCATGCCCTGGATCAGGAGATGGATACCAATCTGGAATTTGCCCTTTGGAATACCGTGAAAGCGTTGAGCGAGAATTGGCTGCCTATGGTTTTGCAGAAACCGGACTACTTTGGAGATATATCGAAAACGGTTTTTGCGCTGCAGACAGTCAGTGATCCCAAGGCCATTTCCTTGCTCGGTCAATTATATGAGCAAAATAAAATTCCACAATCATTCCGGGAACAGGTGTTGCAAGCCCTGGCCAGGTATGGCTCTGAACGGGAATTGGCCATTATTTTTGACAAGGTTCTCTTAGCAGATACGGAAAAGTCCGGGCAACTACAGGCATTGGATGCCTTGTTTCAGGCCTCGCAGCGACGAGGTCTTTCGCCGCCAAATGCAGGGCAGGGACTTGAACCCTTACTTGAATCAAAAGACGAAGAGCTGATCAGCAAAGCCTTACTCCTGGCCGGCCATTGGAAAAGAGTGGAATTACGAGGGCGTGTGATTCAGTTGATAAACCGGGGAAGTCAACCTGTGCGGAAAGCGGCACTGCACGCATTGGCACAAATGGGAGACGAGTCCAGCGAGCAAGCACTTCATGACTTCGCTACCAACACCAATAAGCCAAAAATACAAGTGTTGGCCCTCATCGAGCTTGCCACCGCAAAGCCGGAGGAAGCTCTTCCCTTAGCGATAGCTCTTTGGAATCAAGAGATTTCGGAAGCCGCAGCAGGAGAATTATTCGGTGCCTTTATGAACAACGAGCCGGGAACAGTGGCACTTGCGGAAAAGCTAAAAGAATCGAAAATTCCAGACCCCATGGCCCTGCAGGGAAGAAAGGCCATGCAACGCTACATTCCCTGGCAACGAAGAGGCAGTCCGGCTGCCAAGGAACTCCTTTCAGCATTGGAAGCATCCGGTGGGGTTTTACCCCCAGAGCGCATGCCGCAAAAACTGGATGCCAACCAGGTATACGCCCTGGCCCAGGAGGTTAAGACTAAAGCGGACCCGGTCATCGGGGAAAGCATTTACCGCAGAAAATCGCTAATGTGCCAAAATTGCCATGCCCTTGGAGGAGCTGGCGGCCGCCTGGGTCCTGATTTGAGTTCGCTGGGTACCAGCTCCCCTATCGATAATATCATTCAATCCCTGTTGGATCCTTCCGAATCGGTCAAGGAGGGGTACGAACTACAACGCGTGAATAAGACGGATGGAACGGTGATAATGGGCTATCTGGTAAGTGATGGCTCTGAGGAATTAATCATGCGTGACATGTCGGGATCGGAAATTTCCCTTCCCAAAAGCCAGGTTGCTAATCGGGAAAATGTCCCTGGTTCGCTGATGCCTCCCGGCCTGACGGCAAGTCTGGAAAAGGATGAATTTATCCATTTGGTGGGGTACCTGGCCAAACTGGGAAGTTCGGGAGATTTTCGGGTGACCAATGAAAAAATGGTTCGAAACTGGCTGGCGGTAACAGATTCCGGGGAAATAAACAAGCTTCCCTCCAAAGATAAAGTAAGAACATCAAGCTTCCCTCCTATTAAAAAGGGCAGCCTGCCTCTTTACAGCATGGTGGCCGGAGGCTTGCCCCTTAACGAAATTCCGTCTTTTACAAGGTCTGATGGTAGAAAAATGGGGCTGCTGCAGTTTGAGGTAGAAGTACTCCGCGAAGGGAAGCTTTCCCTGCAGGTTAATTCAGCGAAGGGCCTAATGGCTTGGGTGGGTGATGAGTCGCTCGTTTTTGAAAATAGGCAAGCTTCCTGCCAGCTTCCACAAGGGAAACACCTGGTTCATGTTGCGATTGACCTGGAGGAAAGGGAGCAGGATGTCCTTCAGGTAAAAATAATTGAAACGGGTAATAATGATTCCCAAAATAAACTATTGGTGGGAAATTAACGACGCAAGCCCAGCTATCTCAGAGCTATGATCAGGGCTCGGCATGCCTTAATTCCAGTCCAATGGACGTTCGGGGTACAAAACCCTCCCAGGTTTCCTCCAGGGAATTCTCTGGCAAATCGAGAAATGATTCGTAATCCAGCCCTTTAAGGTGAAGGCCTAAAAAGCCGGTCACAAAGTGCTGATTGATATTATTGATTCGGCGCTCCTTCCAAACCGGCTCGCTGTAATGCATGTAATCGGGCTGATCCAGGTTCGGAGAAACGGGCGGATTGGGCGCTACATTATGGCGGGCATTCAGGTACGTCAGCAGGTACCGGTCTGCATTGATGGCTCCGTCATAAATGGCTTTTACTCCTTCTTCATAACCCGAAATATCGTCCTCGCTTCCAGCAATCAGGAAAGTAGGTATCCGGAGGTTTTCCAGTCCTTCTGCATCCCATACTCCCCGCTCCATGCCCCAGGGTGCAAACGCCACAATCGCTTTTACCCGGGGATCTACGGTCCCGGCGTAGGCAGTGTCAGCAAGGCTGCGTTCGGCTAATTTTTTACTTCCGCCAGTCATTTGAGAAAAAGCCTGTACAAAACCGGGAGAATAGCCAGCTCCCCCTGCGTTCAACACCCCATATCCTCCCATGGAATACCCTACCAATGCTGTAGATTCGGCATCTACCATTCCGGATAAAAAATGTTCTGAACCAAGTTCAGTCAACCGGGCCATTTCCTCCAACACAAAGTAATCATCCAGCGCCCGGTGATAGAGCGTGCTGGCAAATTTTCCCGCATCCGCATGCGTAGACTCGGTATGGTCAATGGCCACCACCACGTAGCCTTTGGAGGCCAGATTTTCAGTCAGATAAGTCATCAGAAACCTGGATCCCGGGTAGCCGTGTGAAACGATGATGAGCGGAAATGGCCCCTCACTTTGGTTGGGAGTTGCATTTCGAATGGCCCGGCCAGAAAAGGAAAAAGGTTCAAGCGGACGATCCGGATCGTTGGGACTTCCTAGAAAGTCCCGGTAGCTTACGCCTGGTGCATCCGGGTTTTCCTTAGCCGGATACCAGACTTCCACTGTCAGCGGCCGGTCGTATTCGGGACGTTCATTTTCGGTAAAATTCAGGATGTCCGGCTGATCTTTGTGAATTAATTCCAGCGTCTGAACTCCTACCTGATAAGCACCTCGGAAGGCCAGTTCGGGGGCATCCGGCAGCGGGTCGCCAAATACAAAGGGATTATCCTGAGAAAGCACCGGCCTACTAAGGAAAAACAATGAAAGGGCCAGGTAAATCGTAGTGATTGTTAACGTTCTGTTCATAATAAGATAGCCGGTTGGGTAAAAGCCTGGCCAAAGATAGGAAAATTACTGATGTCCATACTTTAATCTTAGTAATCTGTCAGGGTTAGCCATTAGGAAAAGGCGAAGTTACCAGGCAAAGCCAGCCAATCATTCGGTCCGGGTTGACGAAATTATAAAAAATAAAGATTATGTTTGCTTAAGGAAACTCGAACCCTTCAAATTTTTCCATTTTGAGTAAAAACCAACCCTTCAAACAATTGATCGAAAAGCGGCACATTGAGGATATTGGCCGCTCTGTATTTAGCAGCCCGGGAAAAGATATCCCGGCCGGAATCGTTGTATTTCTGGTGGCACTTCCGTTATGCCTGGGCATTGCATTGGCCAGCGGTGCGCCTTTGATTTCAGGTTTAATATCCGGTATCATAGGCGGGGTGGTAGTTGGAGCGATCAGCAAGTCTGAGGTCAGCGTCAGCGGCCCGGCGGCTAGTTTATCCGCTGTGGTGCTGGTAGCCATCAATAAGCTGGATAGTTTTGAAATTTTCCTTCTTGCTTTGTTTATCGGAGGCCTGTTACAATTGGTATTTGGCCTACTCAAGGCCGGACTAATTGCAGATTACATGCCTACCAGTATCATAAAGGGCTTACTTGCTGCTATTGGCCTCATCTTGGTTTTTGCTCAAATCCCCTACGCATTTGGCGTGAAAGAGAATGCTGAAGGCATGGATTTCACTACGCTAATGACTACCGGTTTTCCTGATTTTAACCAGGTGATTCAGTCCTTTTCACCCGGAGCTGTGTTTCTAACGATTTTCTCCCTCGCCTTATTGATTTTCTGGGACAAAACCTTTCTAAAGAAAATCAAACTCTTCCCCCCCTTCCTGATGGTGGTAATCCTGGGCGTGGTGATAAATACCATTTTTAAATTTCTACTTCCTGCTTTTTACCTCGACGGGATCCAATTGGTCAATATACCCGAAGTAAATGGATGGTCTTCGGTAATCACCTTTCCAGACTTCGGGGCCATTGTTAGTTTTCAGGTTTGGACCTATGCCTTTACCATCGCCTTGATTGCTTCTATCGCCTCGCTCCTCGCCATTGAGGCGGCGGATAATCTCGATCCCCATAAAAGACGCAGCCCTCCTAACCGGGAACTGGTTGCCCAGGGAATCGGAAACTCCCTCGCCGGGCTTTTGGGAGGCATTCCCATCACTTCCGTAATTGTGCGTAGCTCGGTCAATATTGAAACCGGAGCAGAAACCAAATTATCAACCATCCTGCATGGTTTGTTATTGACGGCAAGTGTTCTTTTTCTAAGCTCTGTAATCAATCAAATTCCCCTGGCATCTCTCGCAGCAATTTTGTTGGTCGTCGGTTACAAACTGGCCTCGATCAGCACCTTCAAAAGCATGTTTAAGAAGGGACTTTCCCAATTTATACCTTTTGTGGTCACGGTGTTGGGTATTTTGCTTACCGATGTATTACTTGGTGTACTGATCGGTACCGCATCAAGCGTTTTCTTTTTGTTGAGGGGAAATTATTATAATCCGTTTTTCATTGAAGAAACCAGCAAGTCAAACAAAAAGAAATCCATACGCCTGGAGCTTTCCAATGAAGTTTCATTTTTAAACAAACCGGCTATCAAGCGAACACTCTGGAACCTTCCCCATAAATCCAAAGTAATCATTGACGCCACCTTCTCTTCCTATATTGATCGGGATGTGTTGGGTATTCTAAACGACTTTCAAAATACCTTCGCAAAGGAAAATGAAATTGACGTAAATGTTATCGGGCTTCAGGAAAGTTACAAGCCCAAAAGCGATATCAAAATGGAAGCCAATGTGATACTTCCCAAGAAAGAACTGATTACACCTGAAGATGTATTGAATTACCTTCGTGATGGAAACAAACGCTACGTAGATGGGAATCTGGTCTCCCGCCGCTTCCGGAATAAGGAATTAATGGACTTTATCAAGGACGCACCCTTAGCCGTTGTCATCAATTGCATCGACATGCGTGAACCGCTAAACATGCTATTGAATACCGGCATCGGTGATTTGATTCCCTTAAAGGCCGCTGCCAACCTGGCGGACAAAAACCTGATCCAAACATCAGAGATGGCTTGCAGCTTTCAGGGGGCCAAACTGATTTTGTTATTGGGAAATAATAAAAACAGATTGATCAAACATGCCCTGATCCGGCAAATAAAAAATCCTGAAAACCCGATTAGTTTCCTTTTAGAACCTGCCTTCCAAGCAGGCGTATATGCGGTGGATGAACTAAAAGAAAATAACCTGAACGAACTGACCGACAAAATCACGCTTTTCAACCTGAACCTGTCCAAATCCAAGATTCTGAAAGAAAGCTCCTGGCTGAATGAAGCGATACAATCCGGTAAAGTAGGCATCGCTACTGCTTTTCTGGACCGTAAGACCGGAGTGATCCAATTTTCCATTCCGGAGGAAAACCTAGTACTCTAGGAGTTTACCATTATTACCAAAAAGCCCCATTTGAACGTAAACCAAAAATCATGAGATTAACCCGCCTAACCTTATCCCAATCTTTTTCCAGGGCATTGATACTGCTCGTGGTCGCAGGCTTTTCAGTGGCGATTTATGCTTTTACACCTACCCAGCGTACCCAGTCCCGGACCGACGAATGGCAAAGCCTGTTCAATGGCAAAGACCTGCAGGGATGGGTTCCCAAATTTCACCACCATGAAACCGGAGAGAATTACGCCAACACCTTTCGCGTAGTGGACGGAGAAATTCACGTAAATTACGACGACTACACCCGTTTCGAAGAACGCTATGGCCATCTGTTTTATGAAAAACCATTTTCATCTTTCCATCTCAAATTTGATTATCGATTTACCGATCAATGGATGGAGGATGCCCCGGAGTATACCTACCGAAACAGCGGTGTCATGTTCCATTCCCAATCCCCCGAGAGCATTCTCAAGGAGCAAGATTGGCCGATTTCGGTCGAATACCAGATGCTCGCCGATGCAGAAGACGGAAATCCAAGACCTACTGGCAATATGTGCTCCCCGGGCACTGAGGTTTATTATCAGGGAGAAATGGATCCCCGGCACTGCATCAACTCCAGCTCTCCCACCTTTCCGTGGGACGAATGGGTGCATGCTGAATTGATAGTTTATAAGGATTCACTGGTGATACATAAGGTGAATGGCAAACAGGTGCTGGAATACACAATGCCCCAAATAGGGGGTGCTGTGGCCAATCGCTATGATCCCGAGCTAAAAGTGGATGGCAAGCCCTTGACAGAAGGATATATTGGCTTGCAAGCTGAAGGACAGGGAGTTGTTTTTAAAAATATTCTGATCAAAGCATTGGAATAAGGTTTCCCGCATCAGGGATGGCCAATTGAAAAGCTTGGTAAGAAAATTGCGGTTCTTCTCGTATAAATCCGTTTCGAAACCAGCAATTTAATGAAGTACGTTGTTATCATCTTTGGTTCTTTAATCATTCTGGTATCTGCCTTGCCTTTAATTGAAACAGGCACCTGGTGGATCCGGATTTTTGATTTTCCACGGGTACAGATTGCGGTGCTCTGCTTGCTGGCCATGACCCTGACTTTTTTTTTCCTTCGCAGGGAAAAACGCTGGTTCCAGACTGTTTTTATGGTCTTATTGGCAGCATCCCTATTCTACCAGATCAGCAAAATCATCCGCTTTACCCCCTTAGTGGCACCAACTGCTAAAAGAGCTACGAATGAAAATCAGAAATTTTCCCTCCTGCTCAGCAATGTGCTGATGGAAAACCAGGATTTTGATAAACTAAAGAAATTAATTGCCTCCAGGGATCCTGACTTAATTTTACTGACGGAGCCAAACCTTCTTTGGACCAGAGCCCTAATCGACCTGGACGAGCAATATCCGTACACGATAAAGGAACCGCTGAACAATACCTACGGCATGATTCTCCTATCCAAGTTTCCGCTTAAAAACGGTAAGGTCAATTATTTAGTTGAAAACAACATTCCTTCCATATTCGCCAAGATTCAGTTACCCAATGGGGGACAGTTTGATTTTTTTGGGGTGCATCCGGAACCGCCCAAGCCGGGTTCGGACACCTATGAAAGGGATACCGAACTGCTGATCATTGGAAAAAAAATAAAAGAGGATCCCCGTCCGGTACTGGTTGCCGGTGATTTAAACGATGTGGGCTGGTCCAAAACTTCCACCTTATTCCGGGAGTATAGTCAGCTGGTTGACCCAAGGGAGGGCCGGGGCTTTTTCAATACCTATAGTGTTTACCTGCCCCTTTTGCGATATCCCCTGGAC
>JAWLFL010000022.1:0-33892 GCA_041685605.1 Cyclobacterium sp.
CCTGTCGGATCTGGATGAACTGCTGTTGCAATATATCCAGCAACTGGATGAAAAATTTGATTTTGAGCAACTGACCCTGATTCATTTTGTCGCTCTGGAAGAAATATCCAAAGAAATAGGCGATATGTTGCCTTATTTGCATAAATCACTGGATGAAATCCTGGAAGAAGAGGCCCTGGAAAAAGTAGAAGCCGTCTTCAACGAAAGGAAAAGCAGCATCAACGTCAAAGTCTACTCCGGGGGACAACTGGATCAGCTGGTGGAATGGGTAGATGCCCAGAAATATGACCTGGTGTTATTGGGAAAAAAATCGGTACATGGCGGAACAGGTATATTTAGCAGTAAGGTGGTTCGGCTAACCTCCTCCAATACCCTTTTTATTCCGGAGACTTCCAAGGCTTCCATTCAAAAAATTGTGTTGCCTCTTGATTTCTCAGATTATTCCGAGAGCCTGGCTGAAATGGTAAAATCCTTGTCTCAGCATACTGGTGCGGTCGTACTACCGGTACATGTATTAAAAGTGGGGATGCAATACTTTCCGTATATACGCAAGCCTTCTGAATTTCAGGAGGCACTGGAGAAAAAGGTCATTAGCAATTACCACAAGCTCCAGAAAAAAACCGGTTTGAAGGAACCATTGGAAATAATCAAAGGCCAGGACGTGCCGGTGAGCAGGAGTATTTATGACTATGCCATACGGAAAGGGGCTGACCTGATCGTTTTGGGAAATAAAGGAAAAACAGATGACGATACCCTGTTGATTGGATCTGTGGCCGAACGTTTAATTGCCTCGGATAAGCATTTGCCGATTTTGATTGTTAAATAAAAGTACGGTTTGCAGAATAGTTTTATAATTTTGTATCGCAATTGAATTTTCACTTTCAAATGGACTTATGCAAGCCGATATAAAAATAGCTGTGCTGATAGATGCAGACAATGTTCCTTCCAATCAGGTAAAAGAGATGATGGAAGAAGTGGCCAAGTATGGTAATCCCACCATCAAACGAATCTATGGGGACTGGACCAAGCCTCAGTTGGGGAAGTGGAAGAATGTATTGCTTGAAAACGCCATCAATCCCATCCAGCAATACGGCTATACCTCCGGCAAAAACGCCACCGATTCGGCCATGATCATAGATGCCATGGATATTCTCTACACCTCAAGAGTGGATGGGTTTTGTTTGGTTTCTAGTGACAGCGATTTTACCAAGTTGGCCACCAGACTCAGAGAGGCAGGGTTAATGGTGATCGGGATGGGGGAGAAGAAAACGCCCGATCCGTTTATTGTCGCCTGCGATAAATTCATTTACCTGGAAATATTACAAAAAGATGGGGACGGTCCGGAAGACAATAAGGAAAGAACCAAAACCAGGCCCCAGGTCGACAAAATCAATCCAAAGCTTATCCGGCTGATTTCGTCTACCATTTCAGATTTGGCCGATGACGATGGTTGGGCATTTATGGGAGACGTGGGCAATCTGTTGCAGAAAAAACAACCCAATTTTGATTCCAGAAATTATGGTTTCCAGAAGTTAACACCCCTGATTGGGTCCATAAACAAATTTGAAGTCGAGCAGCGGGAAAACCAAAAAGGTAAGTACAAACTAATATATGTAAGAAATAAGGTTTAAGTTAATTGTTTGGGTATATTTTGGGGATGGTGAAGTAAAAAGAGGTACCCAGGCCTTCGTGCGATTCCAGCCAGACTTCTCCCCCCAGATTTTCGATGATTTTTTTGACAATGGCCAATCCCATACCGGTTCCCTGATACTTGTCTTTTTGATGAAGCCGCTGGAATAAGACGAATATTTTCTGAAAATAGTCCGGGTGAATACCGATGCCGTTGTCGGTCACCTGGAAAAGCCATTTGCTCCCTTGATCTTGGCTGCTTAGGTGAATTTTGGGAGGGATATCCTTTTTGGAGTATTTGAGTGCGTTGCCCAGGAGGTTTTGAATCACAAGCGAAAGAAAGCTGGAGTGGCTGGTTATTTTGGGTAGCGGCCCATGCGTAACTTCCGCGTTTAGGGTCTCAATTTCCTCCGCCAGGGTGATTTTGGCCTCCTCCCACAAAACGCTCATATCCACTTCATGAGCGGGGTCCTGAATGGTCTGTATACGGGAGTATTTCAGGAGGTCCAGAATCAATTGCCTCATGCGATTGGCACCATCCACTGCGTGCATGATATACGATTTCCCCTTTTCGTCGATCAGGTTTGCGTAGCGCTTTTCTATTAACTGCAAAAACCCGGTCACCATGCGTAAAGGCTCTTGCAGGTCGTGGGAAGCCACGTAAGTGAAGTGTTCCAGTTCTTCGTTTTTCGATTCTACTTCCGCAAGGGATCGCTTTAAGGCATCTTTTTGTCGCTCTAGCGCTTTCTGGAGGGCATACTGCTCTTCCAAACTTGTCTGAAGCCCCTTGAAAAGGATGGGAATCAGTACGATAAAAACGACGTTCAAGAAAATCAGGTTGGTAGATATAGCGACCCAGGTTTTTATATCTACCGAAGCAGCGTACTGTGATTGAAAGGGGTTACCCTCCTGTATTAGCCATCCAAAAATCAGGCAACTGGCTAAATTTAAATACAAACTTATCCAGCGGCTTTTTCCAGGTAAAACCAGGATCATGAAAACCGAAATGGCAAGTAGGTACAGCAGGCCCGGTCCGAAATTCCCTAAATAGTAGATCAATACAATCCCGATACCGTAGGTGATGCCTATAAAAAGCCATTTTCGGATGATAAGCCGAATACCCGGAAGGTGGGTTATAAGCAGTAGCCCAGCAATGGCAATTCCGTCGGCTACAATTAAACCATTAAGTGAAGTAATGTAGGAAAGGTATATTCCGGGTATCAACGTGATCAGGCACAGGGGAATGATGAAGAGAAGTGTGGTGACAAACAAGTAATCTCTCCAGTAGTTGAGGGGGTCTTTGATTTTGCCGGTTTCCAGACAGGTGCTGAAAACATGATACCGGTATTTTTTCCATGCCCTTTCAACTAAACTTTCATCGACGGAATGCTCCTTTTTCATTGATAATACAGCTGTATAACAAAACAAAAATAACTAAAAATGACTTTTCGGTAGTTTTCAAAATTAACTAATATTTTTCACAAGTCTTACTTCTTTTAATTATAGGTAAAAGAAGGGTCTTTAATCGGTAACCGCTATTATTTCCGGTGTGTTGGTTGGTGAAGTAGCTGGAGTCATTCAAAAGATGCATCATTTTTGTACCTTTCAATAAAAACAAGGTTTTGAAAAGTAACATTGGAAATACCTCTCTTCTGCTGGCGATCGCCGGGTTTATCGCCCTGGAGGTAGGCATTCATAGCGGTTGGCTGGAGGGAGCTTACTGGCGTATTTTAGCTACAGGGTTTGAAGCAGGAACCATCGGAGGGTTGGCTGACTGGTTTGCTGTTAGCGCACTTTTCTACGAGATCCCCATCCCATTTGTTCGTAAACATACCAACATCATCGTCAAAAACAGAGAAAAGTTGACAGAAGGAATCGTGGAATTGGTCACGACCAAATGGCTATCACCTGACGTTCTTCGTGAAAAACTGGCAGGCCTATCCATAGCCGACTCCCTGCTTCGATCTATGGAGGAAAAAGCGCAGGTAGAAAAGTGGTTGAATTTTATACGGTTGGTGCTAGTGCGATTATCAGGGGAGTTGAACCACCCGAAGCTTCCCATTTTTTTGCAAAAAGTGCTTAAAGACCGGGTGCAGCAAGTGGATATCGCCGGGCCTTTGGGTCGTTGGCTGCAGGCGACGATCAGAGAAAAAAAGCATCACGACCTGGTCCAAATGGGACTGGATCAATTTTCCCTGTCCATTCAGGAGCCGGACACCCGGCAATTGGTGATTCAAAAATTACACGCTGCCCTCAAGCAATACGCGGAAAAGGATTGGGTGAAAAAATCGGCCGTTTGGCTGGGACAAAAAACCGGCGGGATAGATCCCGAAGTGCTTACCGATCGGATTCTTGATTTGGCATTGCTCCTGCTGGAAGAAGTAAAAAACGACCCCGCCCATCCGCTTCGGGAAAAACTGGACCAGTACCTGCTGGAGTTTGCCGACAATCTGGAGAAAGGGGAAGAAAAAACCCTTGCTTATTTGGAAAAGTTGAAGCAAAGCTGGGTGCTGAATGAACAAACCAAAGCCATGATCCAGCAAGTGCTGGACCGGTTGAAAGACGGAATGCAGGCGCAACTTCAGCACACCGATACCGTCTTAATGCGGCTTATACGCCGGCAATTGACTCGATTACTAGATGACCTGCGCCAGGACCAGGAAGGAAGGGCTCAATTGGATGATTGGATCAGGTCCACGGTGACGCAACTGGTCAACCGGTACCATCATGAACTGGGAAATATGGTCCGAAGCAGCCTGGGTAAATTGGATGACAAGGGCATCATGCTTCAGATTAAGCATAAGGTTGGGAATGACTTGCAATACATTCGGTTAAATGGGGCAGTTGTGGGAGGCCTGGTTGGAATAGCGATTGCCCTGATTCGTTGGTTTCTACTATAATGGGACAGGTATCAAGCAAAATGGGGCGACGGAGTAGCACACTGACTTTTCCGGAGGGTATTTCAGGGCAGGTATTTTAATACTTGCCAAAAAACCCTATTTTTATTAGCTTCATTCGTGATTTTTATACCCCTACAATACCTGGATTATGAGTCAGACCATTGCAAAAATTTTGGAAGTGCCGCCGCAGGCTGTTCGAGATGAAATTCGGGAGCTAAATCAGATGCTGGATCATGAGCTTCCCTTTAAGAAACTCGACCACAATATATTGATAGCTACCTGGAATATCCGGACTTTTGGCGGGTTAACGGAAAAATGGGAAGCGGGAGATAGCGATTCTCCCAAACGGGACCTGCATTCCCTTTTGGCCATCTCTCAAATTATTTCCAGATTTGATATTATTGCGGTACAAGAACTCAAAGGAAATCTTAAAGCTTTCCGTCACATGTTGAAGTTATTGGGAAATAACTGGAGTTTTATCCTTACAGATGTTTCCGCAGGTAACCTCGGAAACGATGAAAGGCTCGCTTTTTTGTTTGATACCCGAAAAGTAAAACTTTCAGGGTTGGCATGTGAATTGGTGGTTCCCAACGAAAAAATTGAGGCAATCAAACCAGGTGCTTTTTCCAGGCAGTTTGCCCGTACACCCTATGCCGTGGGATTTCGAGTGGAAGATAAGACCTTCGTATTGGTGAGCATGCACGTATTGTATGGTAAATCTCCAACCGACCGGGAGGGTGAATTGAAGGCAATAGCAGCGTGGTTGAAAGATTGGGCAAGTGATATGCGGTCGTTTGACCAAAGCCTGGTATTGTTAGGTGATTTCAATATTGATCGAAAAGGAGACCCGAGATATGAAGCCTTTGTTTCTACCGGTCTTGCCGTACCGGAGGACTTATGGCATATTCGCCGAACATTGATAGACAATTCGACTAAATTTTACACCCAAATTGCCTGGTTTGAAAATCAGCTCCGAATTCCGCAACTTTCCATAAAATACCTGAACGGAGGGGTTTTTGATTTTGGACCTCATTTGTTAAAAAGCAGGAATTTATCTCCCTTCCAGATGTCCTGGAGAATTTCAGATCATTTGCCACTTTGGGCGGAGTTTTCGACCAAAAGCTGAATTTTTGATAAGTTTCGATATCTTTACATAGAACTAACATTTTTAATTTATGCATTCTAGGTATTTCATTTTAGGTATTGTATTTCTGTGCATGGCATGTGAACAGAAGCCTGTGACGGAGCCCAATTCGCTTAAAATAAACCACCTTCAATTAATTGGAAGTCATAACAGCTATAAACTACCGATACCGCCCGAAATTATGGAGGCGATTGAATCGAACGACCCGGATCTGGCCACCAGCCTGGACTACAGTCATCCATCGGTTTGGGAGCAATTGTCCATGGGACTACGGTTACTGGAACTCGATGTTTACCGGGATCCGGAGGGCGGTCGGTTTAGTGAGCCACTAGGTCAGGCCTATACGGAGGAGGAGGTATTGGATTCAGCAAGGAAAGCCGCTTTTGAGCGACCGGGTTTTAAGGTATTTCATGTGCAGGACATTGATTTTAGAAGCCATTATCCCTTATTGGAGGATTATCTGACGGAGTTAAAAACCTGGTCCTCCTTGCACCCCGATCATTTGCCGGTTTTTATAACGGTCAATGCCAAAGACACCAATTATCCTGAACAGGGGATGTCAGCGGCACTGCCGTTTGGAAATAACGCGTTTCTTGAACTGGACGAATTGATTCTGCAGGTATTAGGGGAGAAGAAGTTGATCCGCCCGAAGGAGATTATCGGCTCCCACGCCGATCTGAAAACAGCCATTGCTGAATCAGGCTGGCCGGAAATTCAGGCCGCTAGAGGTAAATTCATTTGGATTTTGGATGAAAAGGGGGAGAAGTCAGATGCCTATTTGTCTCGAAAGGAAGGAAGCCGGGAACCGCTCTTTTTTGTTACCGTCCCCGAAACGCATCCCATGTCCGGAATTCATATTCTCAATGACCCCATCGGCCAGCAAGAAGCAATAACAGCGTTGGTTGGAAAAGGATATTTGGTCAGAACAAGAGCAGATGCCGAGACTCGGGAGGCCAGGGCCAATGATAGGAAACGAATGGAAGCCGCATTTGAGAGTGGGGCTCAGCTAATCAGCACGGATTACTACCGGCCAGATCTCCGTTTTGAGGGAGGATACCAGGTACTATTTCCCGATGACTCGTACCAACGGATAAACCCATTTTTTTCTAGGGATGAAAGTCTATCGGAGGTACTGGAGGAACCCATTGACCGGGTCATAGCACTCGGTCCCCAGACCTTTCAGTATGCCTCCCAGCGTGAAAAGCCGCTGTTGCTGGATGTACGCACGCAGGCAGAAGTGGATGAAGGTAAGATCGCAGGGGCTGTACACATTGATTTTATGCAGGCCGACTTTTCCCAGAGAATAGAAAAACTGGAAAAGGGGCAGCCTGTTTTTGTCTATTGTAAGGTAGGAGGTAGGAGTGCCAAGGCGGCCGCACAGATGAGGGAAATGGGTTTTGAAAAGGTATATCATCTAGAGGGGGGACTTGATGACTGGAAATCACTGGGCCTCCCGGTATCCCGTTAACCGGATATTAGATAAAATCAATAGTTAATTTTGAAAAATCGGTATGAAACTAAACATAGTTAAAGAAGATCCCTGGTTAGAAGATTACAAGGAGGAGATTTATCAGCGATGGGTCCGGTTTCAGTTGGCCAAAGAGGAATTGGTAAATGTGGAGGGAAGTCTTTCGGAATTTGCCAGCGGTCACCTGTATTTTGGAATCAACTTTGATACGCGGCGACATGGTTGGGTGTACCGGGAATGGGCACCAGAGGCGGATGCACTTTTCCTAACGGGGGACTTCAATGGCTGGGATCGGAATGCACATCCACTGGAAAGAAATCAATGGGGCGTGTGGGAGCTATTTTTACCTTTTGAATCCTACAAAGAAAGGCTACTTCATAAAGGCCTGGTAAAGGTTCATGTGAAAGGAGGAGGCAAGTCCAGGGACCGGATTCCGGCCTATATCCGAAGGGTAGTTCAGGATGAACAGACCAAAGATTTTTCAGGACAACTTTGGTTTCCGGATTCTCCTTTTGTATGGACGGACGGTGATTTTTCCCCGGCATACAATCAAGAGGGGCCGCTTATTTACGAATGTCACGTAGGGATGGGGCAAGAGAAGGAAGGCGTGGGTACCTATCGAGAGTTTGCCGAAGCCATATTACCCAAAATAAAAAAGCTGGGATACAATGCGATTCAGCTTATGGCGGTCATGGAGCACCCCTATTACGGGTCTTTCGGGTACCATGTTTCCAATTTTTTCTGCCCTTCCAGCCGATTCGGCACCCCTGAAGATTTAAAATACCTGGTCAATACCGCCCACAAGCTGGGTATTGCGGTAATCATGGATGTGGTTCATTCCCATGCCGTGCAGAATGTGTCGGAAGGTTTAAACGAGTTTGACGGTTCGGATCATCAGTATTTCCATGCGGGTCCCAGGGGATATCATGACGTTTGGGACTCCAAATTATTTGACTACGGCAAGTGGGAAGTGAAACGATTTTTGTTGTCGAGTTTAAAATATTGGCTTCAGGAATTTCATTTCGACGGGTTTCGTTTTGACGGGGTTACCTCCATGCTCTACTTTCATCACGGACTGATTACCTTCGATCATTTCGAAAAATACTTTCACAAGGATGTAGATTGGGACGCCATCATTTACTCGCAGCTGGCCAACGCCTTAATAAAGGAAGTCAAAGGAAGTGCCATTTCCATTGCTGAAGAGGTGAGCGGAATGCCTGGCGTGTGCCGTCAGCCGGAAGAGGGGGGCATTGGGTTTGATTACCGGATGGCCATGGGCATCCCTGATTTTTACATCCGAATGCTTAAGGAAAAACGAGACGAAGAGTGGGATATTCTGGAATTCTGGAAGGAGCTTAGTGATCGCCGGTATCGGGAAAAGACAATCGCCTATGCCGAATCACATGATCAGGCACTGGTAGGTGATAAATCGATTGCCTTCTGGCTCATGGACAAGGAAATGTATTTTCACATGCAGGTTGATGATAAAAATATCGTTATTGACCGGGGGATGGCCTTGCACAAGCTTTTTCGCTTATTCACCAGCAGCCTGGGAGGAGAAGGTTACCTTAATTTTATGGGCAATGAATTTGGCCATCCTGAATGGATCGATTTCCCCAGAGAGGGAAATAACTGGAGTTACCAGTATGCCCGTAGGCAATGGAGCTTGGCGGAAGACCCCAAACTCAGGTATTCGTTTTTGCTTCAATGGGACAAAGCCATGATTCAGCTAATCAAAGCAAACAAGGTTTTGTTGGCTCCGTTTGCAGAACAATTGCATGCAGATACTAAAAATAAGGTGTTGATTTTTCAGCGGGGGGAATTGGTTTTTGCTTTTTCGTTTCATCCGGAAGCCTCCATTCCGGATTACCAATTCCGGGCTTCGACGATGGGACAATATCAATTGATACTCAATTCCGACGACCGGGAATTTGGTGGGTTTGGTAGGATCGATTCTTCCAAGACCTATTTTACCAATCAAAACCAGCAATTGAGCATCTATATGACCAACCGAACGGCACTGGTCTTAAAACGAATTGATTGAAAAGATCCAATTATTATTTGGATGAAATCCATAAAAACCGGAAATTAAGAAATAAGCATTGGTGTTTCTTCTTATTTGCTTAATATTGCGGTTAAATCGTAGAATATTAGCCAATGGCCATGAACGTCGTGATTGCAGGTGCAGGAGATATGGGATATCACTTAGCCGAACAGCTTAGCTATGAAAACAAGAATATTATTCTGATAGACCTTGACAAAGATGTTTTAGACAATATAGGCTCCCGACTAGATGTAATGACGATAGAGGGAGATTCTGCCTCCATTGAAATATTGAAAAAAGCCAATATTCACAATGCGGAGCTTATGCTGGCGGTTACTACCTCTGAGAAAACGAATATATGTGCCGCCGTGCTGGCCAAACAACTAGGAGCCAAAAAAGTGATTGCCAGGGTTCGGAATCACGATTACCTCTACCCTGAAAACAAAGTGTACTTTGAGAATCTGGGAATTGATTCCATTATTTCACCCTCCATGCTTTGTAGTAAGGAGATTTCTCGCCTCATGAAACGATCTACCTTTTCGGATGTGATCGAATTTGAAGGTGGGAAATTAAGTGTGGTGGGAATAACCCTGGAATACGATTCGCCTTTGGTAAACAAAAAGCTTTCGGATGCCACCACCGATCCCATTTTTGAAGATATTCGGATCATCGCCATCGTCAGGGATCACCGGACCATCATTCCAAGGGGAGATACCTACATCCGAAATAACGACCATGTTTTTTTTATTTCCAATAACAAGTCCGTTGATACCGTCAAAAATCTGGTGCGGCACAAAGAAAAGGAAATCCATAGCGTCATGTTAATTGGGGGGGATGATTTGGCCTACTCTACGGCGAAAGAGTTGGAAAACGAATACGGTGTCACCCTCGTGCACAATGAAAAAGAGCGTTGTAAATGGCTGGCGGAACGGCTGGATTCCACATTGGTCATCCACGGAGATTATAAGAATATCAACCTGCTCATAGAGGAAGGACTGGAAACGACGGATAGTTTTTTGGCGCTCACAAGTAGTTCGGAGACCAATATCATCACCAGTCTCAGTGCAAAAAACCATGGTGTCTATAAAACCATCGCCCATGTGGATACCAGGGAGTACATTCACATTTCCCACAGTATTGGCGTGGATTCCCTGATTAATAAAAAGCTGGTAGCCGCCAATCATGTGAGTCGATACCTGACCAAAGGAAAGGTGGAAGCCGTCTCAGGTATCCATGGAGTAGAAGCGGAATTTGTACAATACCTGGTAACCAAAAATAACCGGCTGACTAAGAAAAATCTAAAAGCCCTGCATTTTCCAAATTCGGCCATTGTTGTTGGAGTTATCCGAGGAGAGGATGTCTATATACCTGATGGAGAATTCCAGCTAAAGTTAAACGACAAAGCCATCGTTTTGGCACTTCCGGAGGCCAAACCCGTCCTGGAAAAACTATTTAATTAACCATGATTCACTACAAGGCCATTTTGAAAGTAATGGGAGGGCTGATGATGCTTTTGGGTGTCCTGATGTTTCCCAGCATCGCCTTTTCGTATTATTACCAAAGTGGTGATGAGATTACCTTGATTGGTTCGGCTTTGATTTGTCTGGCAGTAGGCGGTACTTTTTTTTACTCTTTTGCCAATCAGGACCAAAATATCCGCAAACGGGAAGGGTACATGATCGTAGCGATGAGTTGGATTATCATGTCGGTTTTTGGGATGATGCCCTATATTTTTAGCGGAAGTATCCCGGTGGTTACCGATGCCATTTTTGAAACCGTGTCCGGTTTTACCACTACCGGCGCCTCCATCCTTACCGATATAGAGCGTCTCCCGGCAGGAATTTTACTTTGGAGAAGCATGACCCAATGGATAGGAGGCTTGGGCATTATTGTATTGACGGTAGCCATCTTTCCGCTATTGGGTATTGGCGGGATTGAGCTATTCGTAGCGGAATCTCCCGGTCCGACCTCAGATAAAGTGCATCCTCGAATTCGGGAAACTGCCAAACGCCTTTGGTTCATGTATGTAGGATTGACCATCGCGCTGGTAGGCTTGTATTACCTGGAGGGCATGACTTTCTTCGATGCCATGAATCATTCCCTGACCACCATGTCTACCGGTGGCTTTTCGACCAAAAATGCCAGCATGGCCTATTTTGAAAGCCCGCTTATCCAATATACAGCCATACTATTTATGTTTCTGGCAGGGACCAATTTCACCCTGCTTTATTTCGCCTTCAAAGGCAGGTTTAGCAGGATTTGGGCCAGTGATGAATTCAGAGCCTATTTGATCTCGTTGAGCTTATTGGTTGCTGGCATCGCCGCTGCCATTTATTACCTGGTGCCGGGAAATATAGAGAAAATATTTCGGGATGCCATGTTTCAGGTGGTTTCCCTTATTACTACAACAGGCTATGTGACAGCAGATTATACCTCCTACAGCAACGGGCTGACCATTATCTTCTTTATGATGCTATTTATGGGAGCCTGCGCCGGATCCACCAGTGGAAGCATTAAATTTATTCGCCACCTGACATTTGTAAAAAATGCTACCCTTGAATTCAAGCGGATTGTTCACCCCCGTGCCGTGGTTCCCCTGAAGATCAACGGCGAGCGCGTTACCGGTAAAATCATTACCCACATTATGAATTTTCTGCTCCTGTACCTGATGATTTTTGTGTTGGGATCAATCGTAATGTCCATTGCCGGATACGATATGATCACTTCCTTTGGCGCAGTAGCGACTTCCCTGGGAAATGTCGGGCCGGGAATAGGTAGGGTGGGTCCCGTAGATAATTTTGCCTTTCTTTCCCCATTTGCGAAATTATTTCTTAGCTTTTTGATGTTATTGGGGAGACTGGAATTATTTACCATACTGGTCTTATTTTCACCCTATTTCTGGCGTGCCAACTAATTTATATTTTGCCTATGAAACCTATTGTCATCGCTGTTTTTACTGCCCGGGAATTGGGCTTTAGAGGAAATCCAGCAGCTGTACTGCTTTCCAAAAGCAGGCTTTCCGATAAAGAAATGCAGGACCAAGCCCGAAAAATAGGGATGCCCGCCACTTCCTTTATAGTCGAAGATAAAGAGGGGAATTTCCGGGTTCGCTGGTTTGCGCCCGATGCCGAAATCGGACTTTGTGGCCATGGAGCTGCCGCTGCGGGTATTTTCCTGGCGAACGAAACGGGTCATGAAAAAATCAACTTGCTGTATGACGGCGGTACCATCAGCGTGGAATTAAAGGGAAATGCCTTTTTTATGACCTTGGAGGGTATTCCTTTGAAAAAAAGAATGGAAGTGCCTCAGGCAATAAAAGATGGATTGCGTATTCCCATACTGGAAATGTACGAAACAGAAAACAAACACCTGATCGTAACCGATTCCGAGGCCTCGGTGGCTCAAATGAAGCCAGATTTGCCCCGGTTGCGCCAGTCTTCTATTTTTGGTTACGTGGTGACAGGGCCGGGAGATCGGGTGGATTTTGTAAGTCGCACCCTGGTACCTCATGTGCAGCAACTGGAAGATCATGCCACCGGCTCTTCCCACGCCCTCCTGGTTCCGTATTGGGTCGCCAAACTGGCAAAAAGCCGGATGGAATCCTATCAGTTAAGCCCCAGAGGAGGCCGTTTTTTCAGCGAATGGAAAGAAGGTAAAGTGGTGCTTTCTGGAAATTTCGAAAGGGAATAAGGATTTAATGACAGGATGTCAGCATGAAGACTTTCGTTTTGACTATTTAAATATTGGATGGGAATATTTCAATTAAATCTTAATTTCCTGGTTTTTCCATAGAATTTTTTTTCGCTGGTATAATTATTGCTCTTTTATTTTGTAATGTTTTTTATATCAACGAGTAACAAAATTTATAAAGCATGGAATACCGGAAGGTTCTCATCAAATATGGTGGGAACGCAATGATAAATGAGGAGTTGAAACGTGCAATCGCCCAAAAAATAAAATCCCTGCAAGATCATGGTAGCCAGGTGGTTCTTGTCCATGGGGGTGGCCCATTTATCAACAAATCCCTTGAAGAGGCAGGCATAAAAACTCAATTTTTTGACGGTCACAGGCATACCAGCCAGGAAGCGCTACGCTGTATTGAAAAAACCCTGAAAGGAGAAGTAAACAGCTCCCTGGTTAACCTGCTTAACAAACAGGGGCTAAAAGCGGTGGGACTGTCCGGAAAGGACGGTCAATTAGCCATTGCTCAAAAAAGGTGGCATCAGGGCAAAAATAAAAAGGGTGAAGCAACCCGGCTGGACCTGGGACAGGTAGGGGATGTAAAAGTAGTTAACTCAAAATTACCTGAATTACTTCTTGAAAATGGCTTTACCCCCGTTGTCACGTGTATTGCATCGGATGAGAATGGCAATGACTTCAATATCAATGGAGACGTATTTGCCGGTAAAATTGCTGCTGCACTGAAAGTAGATGCCTATATTGTGCTTACGGATGTGGATGGGCTGTATTTGGATTTCCCGGATCCGGCTTCCATACTAAATGAAGTGAGCGTAAAGGACATGGCCAGTTATTTTGGAACCGTCATCAAGGGGGGGATGATTCCTAAAATCGAATCTTGCCTTGCCGCTGTGGAGGCGGGAGTCAGGAAAGCTGTTATTTTGAACGGTACCCGGCCAGATCAGATTTCAGATTACATCATCAATCATCAATCGATAGGAACAACTATAACTCAATAAACATGCAAATTTCCAACGAGTATTTATATGAGGAGGACAAAAAATACTATTTACCCACTTTCAAGCGCTTTCCTCTTGCCCTGATTAAAGGTAAAGGGAGTCGGGTATGGGATGCAGATGGAAAAGAATACATAGACATGCTGGCGGGAATAGCCGTAAATAATGTCGGTCACTGCCATCCCAAAGTCGTGCAGGCCATTCAGGATCAGGCAGCTGAATTGATTCATATATCCAATTTTTTTGTCAGCCCGCCACAGGTAGCATTAAGTAAGCTTCTAGTGGATCTTAGCCGTCTGGAACACGTCTTTTTAAGTAATAGTGGTGCCGAATCAGTAGAGGGTGCTATAAAAGTAGCCCGAAAATACGCTTCCAAACAGGGACGGGGAGGAGGTATCATCTCCATGAAAAATTCTTTCCATGGCAGAACGCTGGCGACCATCGCAACGGGTCAGAAAAAGTACCAAAAGGGATTCGCACCCATTCCCACCGGGTTTGTCCAGGTCGATTTCAATGATATTCAGGCGCTACAGGCAGCCATTACAAGGGACACCGCAGCCGTTATCCTGGAACCCGTACAGGGAGAAGGGGGTATCGTCCCGGCTCAAAAAGAATATTTGCAGGCGGTCAGAAAACTTTGCGATGAAAATGACGTGTTGCTGATTTTCGATGAGATCCAATGTGGAATCGGTAGGACCGGACATTTTTTTGCAAAAGATCATTTTGGGGTGCAGCCGGATATAATGACTCTTGCGAAAGGGTTAGGTGGAGGAACTCCCATAGGTGCTTTTCTGTGCAATAAAAAAGTTGGCGATGCCATCGATTTTGGAGATCATGGAACGACCTTCGGTGGAAATCCTTTGGCTTCTGCCGCGGCCCTGGCAACGATCAAAGCCATCATGGAGGAAAACCTGCTCCAGGCAGCCCGCGAAAAAGGCAATTGGCTAATGGGAATCATCCGGTCCTGGGCCAAAGAGCACCCCATGATCCAGGAAGTTCGGGGACTGGGACTAATGATCGGCGTGCAATTGGATCGTCCGGCGGCACCCCTGGTAAAAGCCCTCATGGACGAAGGAGTCATTGCTAATGCCACTGCCGAATCGGTATTGCGTTTGGTTCCTCCTTTAAATATTCCCGAGGAAGACCTGGTAAAGGTCCTGGATAAATTAAAAGCCATCATCAGTTCGATCGAAAAAAATGAACAATAAAAACTATCAAATAGGCATTATCGGTGCTTCGGGTTATACCGGATCTGAGCTTGCCCGGATTCTGATTAACCACCCTCAAACAAATATTGCTGCGATTACCTCAGAATCCCACAAAGGAAAGCAATTTTCAGACTTACACGGGCAATTTTCAGGCATAGTGGATCAGAAGCTTGTAAGTGCAGACGAGTTGGATGTAAAAGGGCTGGACGTACTTTTTTTGGCACTTCCACATGGGGTTTCCATGGAGTTTGTTAAGCGTTGGAAGGATTCCGGGATCAAGATCATTGATTTGTCCGGTGACTTCAGGCTTTCCAGTCCTGAAACATACGAAGAGTGGTATAAAAAGGACCATACCTTTCCGGAAGGCTTTGATGCGGCGGTTTATGGAATGCCTGAGCTACATGCAGAGGCCATTAAAAAGGCCCGGTTGGTGGCCAATCCCGGCTGCTATCCCACAGCTTCCATATTAAGCCTGGCACCACTATTTTACTCCGGGCTGTGGATAGATCCCAATGGAGCCATTATCGATGCAAAATCGGGTATCACAGGTGCGGGAGTTAAAGCAAGCAGTACCACTCATTTTTCCAATGTAAATGATAATTTCAAGGCCTATGGTATTGGGAGCCACCGACACACCGTTGAAATTCAGGAACAGCTTTCGTTTTTAGTGAAAAAATCGGTTAATTTACAATTTACCCCCCATTTATTACCCGTGGACAGGGGGATATTAGCAACCTCTTACCTGGCATTGGATGCGGGAATGACTCAGAAGAAACTGGATGCGATGTATCTGGACTTTTACCGGGACAAGCCTTTCGTCCGAATCAGAAAGGAGGCTCCTTCCATTAAAGATGTACGGGGTAGTAATTATGCGGATATATTTCCATTTTGGGATGCCAGAACAAACCGGGCGATCATTATTTCCGCAATTGATAACCTGGTAAAGGGTGCTGCCGGACAAGCGGTTCACAACATGAACCTGATGTTGGGATTGGAAGAATCCATGGGCTTGCACCAGGTACCCATGCAACCATAAACGAAAAGTTGATATGATCAAAAATATTACCAGTGTAAAAGGAATTAAATGCTGGGGGGCACATTCCGGCATTAAATCCATGCGTAGGGATCTAGCCATTATCTATTCGGAGGTACCCGCTGCGGCCGCCGCTACCCTTACTCAAAATAAGGTTCAGGCAGAACCGATTAAGGTTACAAAAAGACATCTTAAAAATAACAGAGCTCAGGTAATCGTCTGCAATGCCGGAAATGCCAATGCCTGTACCGGAGAACAAGGAAGACGAGGTGCAGAAGCCATGGCATCCACCATTGCCGAAGCCCTGGGCATTTCTCCGGATGATGTGATTGTGGCATCTACGGGGCTAATTGGTGAGCCTTTTCCAACAGAAGATGTCATTGAGGGAATTAAAACTACTGTTCCTAAACTATCCGATGATGGCAAAGCAGGCTCCTTTTTAGCCAATGCTATTTTGACCACGGACACCTTTGCCAAAGAAGGATTTGTGGATTTTGAATGGGAAGGCAATACCATCGCCATAGGAGGCGTGGCCAAAGGATCGGGAATGATCCACCCAAATATGGCTACCATGCTTTGTTTTCTGGCTACGGATATTGACATTGAGGAAAAACTGCTACAAAAGACGCTTAAATACTGCGTGGATCGCTCGTTTAATATGATTACCGTGGATGGGGATACCTCTACCAACGATATGGTCGCTATCCTGGCCAACGGGATGGCAGGTAATAAAAAGGTTACAAGCGAAGATGATCCGCTTTTTCTAAAATTCAAAGACAAACTTCAGGAGCTATTGATTCACCTGGCGAAATTGATCGTCTCGGATGGAGAAGGAGCTTCCAAATTTGTAGAATACAAAGTTTCCAAAGCAATTTCAGAAAATGTTGCCATGAAATTGGTGCGGGCCATTTCAGATTCAACGCTGGTAAAAACAGCCATGTTTGGTCGTGATCCCAATTGGGGAAGAATCATCGCCGCCTGCGGGAATGCGGGCATAAACTTCAATTATAAGAAAGCTAATTTATACCTGGGAGATGCGAATAATCAAGTGTTGGTGCTGCAACGAGGAACGCCCACCGAATTCGATAAGAACTACATGAAAAAATTGCTTCGTGAATCACATATTAAAATTAATGTGGAACTCAATACTGGAAAACAAGAGGCAACCGGCTGGGGATCAGATCTTACGACCGATTATGTGATGTTTAATTCGGTATACACGACCTAAAATCGTCTTCATTGCGAAAAAGGCCGGGGGAGCTGGGAATGGTTATTTCCTGCCTCCCCCGGCCTTTTTTTGTGACCGAGGTGGACTTACCTACCCGTCAGAATGTAAGCGGCCCGAATACCTAGTAATCCTAAATGGAAGGGAGAAGGCCCGGCATGTTGGTAGCGCAGACTGAGTTCCAAACTTTCCATGACATATCCCAATTCCGCAGCAAAAGCAAATTCCAACTGGCTTTCAGAATAGGTAGTTGGAGCGTTTTTAAATCTATTGATAAATAGTGCTCCTCCCAATTGGGGTTCCAAAAAAAAAGGCTGAAAATTCAGGCGATACCCGGCCAGTACCGGGATCAGGTGCAAACTCAGATTTTCCCCGGTAGGTAGCGCGGCATCAATGGGGAAATAGAGGTAGTTTCCAGTCAGGGAAAGCTGCCCCGAAGTACTGGCTCTCACAAGGCCTTTTATAGAGCCTCCAAAACCCGCTGGAAATTGATTCTGATAGTAGTCATTCAAGGTGATCCCCGCATCGAATCCCAGGTTAACCTGGACATCTCCCTGCTGGGCCAGGCTTTGCCAGGAAAGGAAAATTAAAAACAGCCCGATGAAAGTGGATTTATACATGTCCTTAATATTAGTAGAAAATTAAGTAAATCAAATTCGAAGATAAGAAACAAAAGGAAATTAGTCGTTCTAACCCAACCGGTATTGAATGCATGCATCGATAACTCGATTTCCTGAAATACTGGTATTTTGAAAAAAGTGTTTAAATTAAAGGGTTTTTTACCGGATATCCATGCATCGAACCCATATAGCACTCATTGGTTTTGTAAGCCTGATTTCTGCCTGTACTCAGGGGCGGAAAAATGTCGACTCGCATTGGGATCTCCCTGACAGTTTGTCGAATCTTTCCAGCCCGCTCCCGGCATCAGAAACCCATGTAAAAGCGGGGCAGGAACTTTTTCAGTTGTATTGTGCCGCTTGTCATGGTGCCTCCGGCCGGGGAGATGGGGCAGCCGGTCAGGCCATGGGAGCCCAGCCAGCAGACTTGCATTCCGAAAGGATACAATCGCAATCCGATGGGGTTTTGTTTTATAAGATCACGGAGGGAAAGGAGGTGATGCCTTCCTTCAGAGAGGTACTGACCGAAAAGCAACGCTGGCAACTGGTTCGTTATTTACGAAATTTAAAGAATTCCCTAACCTTAGAGGATTCCACCCGGATTCCCCAACCACTGGTTCCGGAACTTTCCATCACCCGATGGGCAAAAGTAGCACCCCGGGCGGTCCGTATCTGGGAGAGTGAGAATGGCGAATACCTCTGGTATGCCACTTTGCGAGGGGAAGTTTATCGATTATCCAGGGAGTTTCCGCAGGTATTTGAAAAAATGTTGGATGAGAGGGATCATGGAATTCCCCGATTGCAGGGAGCCACCATGTGGGAAGGCCAGCTTTATTTAAGTGGGAATACTCCTCTAAACGATGGGAAAGGAACGGCAGGTCGGATGGTGCGAGTTTTTTGGGATGGAGAAGGAGAAAAGACAGTAGAAGTTGTTTTTACGACGGAATCCTATGGGACGACCAATACGCCCTTTGACCACGGGTGGTCCGCTTTGCAGGTCAGTCGGGACGGTCAGTCCATCTACGTAGTCAGCGGAAGCCGCACCGACCATGGAGAGGTTCAGGATAATCTGGGAGCCTATCCTCATTCGCGGGACGAAGCACTCACGGCGAAAATGTTTGAGATACCGATCGATACCACCAGACTTTTTCTGCCAAATGATAGGGAAAAACTGGCGGAAATAGGGGTTATTTTTGCCGAAGGCATTCGCAACGCCTATGATTTGGGGCTGGATAGTCAGGGAAGGTTATTTGCGGTAGTCAATTCCGGAGATTATGACCAGAATGAGGATCTATTTTGGGTTCGAAAAGGGGAGCATTACGGGTATCCATGGGTGATGGGCGGCATGCTTACCCCGCAGCAGTTTGAAGATTGGAACCCGGACCCGATGACGGACCCTTTTCTAAATCCCGGAGCTGCCGCATGGCCCGATGATTTTTACAACGATCCGGGATTTCCGAAAGCACCGGAGGGAGTCACATTTAGTCCGGGAATTATTAATTATGGTCCAGATGCAGATAAATTTCGGGATCCGGATACCGGATTGATCCGGGATGCATCGGAGCTTGGAATGGGGATGAGTACCTTTACGCCTCATTCGTCTCCATTGGGTTTGGTGTTTGATCGAAAGGATCAGTTACCTGGCCGGTTCAAAGGCAAGGCATTGGTCCTGAGGTACACCAGCGGGCAGCGATCGGTACTCTTGCAGCCATTCACCCGGAAAGGAGAGGATTTGTTGCTGCTTGACTTCCGGTTGGATGCTGCTGAAAATAACTTTAAGTTACATACCTACCGGGTGGCAGCTGGTTTTTACCAACCGGTAGATGCCGTTTTGGTGGGCGAGTCATTGTTTGTCATTGAATACGGTGGCAGGGAGAAGGGAGGAACTATTTGGAAAGTTACCTTTAAGTAAATTAGCTATGTTGCGGAGGTTTTGTTTTGCGTGGTTAGAAGTAATTCTAATTGCCGTTTCTGGCTAAAGGAAAACAAGGAATGGGAATACAAGGTAAGATCGTACCCCGCTACTGTTTGCTTCACAGATGCACAGCTATGAAAAAGTTAACCATGCGCATGCTCGCTGGCTAGCAGGGGAGGATGCCCCATGCCCCTAACAGCAAAAACCGAAAGCTGGAAAAAGGACGGAAACGGGTATAGCGAATAAAATCTGATAATTAAGGAAGAACTTCTCAAATAACGAAATAGTATATGGTTAATCTATATTTATTTTATTAAATCAAAATATAATAGGGTTAAAATCTGCTTTTGTTTCGGTTGTGTATTTTTGATATTTATAAATTTTGGTCTAAAAATTTGAAATAAAGTAAATTTTTCTTAAAATCATCGATTTCTTTTCTAAAATAATTTTTTTATTTACCTTTGTAATGTTCGTGCAGTGGAACAGGTATTGCCTCGAAAGGGGAGCAGGAGATGATACTATTCATCGGAGGTTCGATTCCTTCCCTTACTACTTGGTTATTTTGGGTTTATTGTTAATTGACTTAAGCTATGAAATTTTATTTCATAGCTTATTTTTTTGTCTCCCAAGCCAGCTGGATGGAGTATTGTTTTTTCAAACAAGCTATTTTTAAATCTTTTGATTTCCTCAAAAAGGTTGCGTCCCATTGAGCGTAATGAATCATATAATTGGATGATTTCCGTCATGTTTTTTTCAAATAGTCACAGCTACCTTTGATGTGTCAAAGAAATAAGACAGCACCATTTTAAGGGGGAAACCCCATCGAATTGACTTAAACCAAATGATTATGTACCAGCAATTTAAATTGATAGCATTGGCATTTATCCTGATTTTTAGTTTTTGTGCTTTCCCGGTTTTTTCCCAGCAGACCTATGAAGTTGGATCCGATCCGGTAATGAAAGTTTCAGGTACGTCCACCTTGCACGATTGGGACATGGTTTCCGATGAAGCCAGTGGAACGGCGACCCTACGGCTTTCTGCAGGAAAAGTGACGACGATTCAGTCGGCAGAAATTTCTCTGCCAGTAAAAACGCTCAAAAGTGGGAAGGGGCAAATGGACAACAATGCCTATAAAGCCCTGAAAGCAGACGACCATCCCGAAATCACCTTTAGCCTGTTGGAAGCTCATCAGGATGGAGGCAATGATTGGAAAGCTACGGGAAGACTGCAAATAGCTGGGGAAACCAAAACGGTTCCTTTTCAGCTTAAAATGGCAGGCGAAGGGACAGGCTTGACACTTTCCGGATCTGCAGATATTAAATTAACTGATTTTGATGTGGATCCTCCCACAGCCATTTTTGGCACTATTAAAACGGGTAATGAAATGAGCATTTCCATAGAAATGAAACTAAATCCAATTAATTAACGTCTTAACTTTTACTATTATGAACAAGAATATTCTATTCCTGGTATGCGCTATTTTATGGTCCTTCAGTGGTCAGGCGCAACAACGAGACATGCAATTCTGGAGGGCCTATGACCAACGAGGCATCAATGTATTCGAGACGGGAAAGGCCGATACGGTCGCCTATGATGGGGTTCGGGTACGAATAGGGGGGGCCTTTGCCCAGCAATTTCAATCCTTGAGTCACGAAAATTCCGCCTCCCCCGTCATGAATGATAATGGCGTCAATACCAACCAATTAATGGATATTGGTTCGGGATTTAACCTGGCTACTGCCAACCTTAACATTGATGTGGCGCTGGGCGATGGGATCAGACTGAATTTGATCACTTACCTTTCTTCCCGGCACCACCCTGAAACCTGGGTAAAGGGGGGGTATTTGCAGTTTGACAAGCTTCCCTTCCTGAATAGTCCGACGTTTGATCAGATCATGGAAAAGGTAACGATCAAGGTGGGACACATGGAAATTAACTATGGGGACTCCCATTTCCGACGGTCTGATAATGGCAATGCATTCTATAATCCCTTTGTAGGAAACTATATCATGGATGCATTTGCAACGGAGATAGGTGCAGAGGTCATTTATCAAAACAATGGATTTCTTGCGGTAGGGTCCATGACCGGCGGTGAGATCCAGGGTGGAGTGACCAACCCAACACTCAGGAAACCGGCGTTTATTGGAAAATTGGGTTATGACAAAACCCTTGATAGTGAGGTACGACTCCGATTAACCGGCTCGGTGTACACCACCGCAGGCTCCGTCAATAACACCCTTTGGTCCGGGGACCGAACCGGATCCAGGTATTACCTGGTGATGGAAAACACCATGGCATCTACTTCAGGTAATTTTACTTCCGGACGTTTTAACCCAGGTATGCGGGATAATGTTACCGCCATGGTATTGAATCCATTTGTTTCTTTCAAGGGATTGGAGCTATTTGGTACCCTGGAGCAATCCAAAGGAAAGGCTGCCAATGAATCCGAAGACCGAACCTGGAATCAGGTAGGGCTGGATGCGGTTTACCGCTTTGGTGCCATGGAAAACTTTTACCTGGCAGGCAGGTACAATCAGGTGGGAGGGGAAATGCCCAATGGCCTGGAGCCTTCTATCTCCCGTGTACAAGTCGGAGGGGGTTGGTTTATCACCAAAAACATCCTGGCCAAACTGGAGTACGTAAACCAGCAATACAGTGATTTTGCAGCTACCGATATCCGTAATGGTGGTTCATTTAACGGACTCATGATTGAAGGCGTGATTGGTTTTTAACAAATAAAGAATAAGAATACCATGCGTATCGCTCTATTACTCGGCTGTTGTTATTTCCTGATGGGCGTCATTGAAAAAAATGCACTGGTCATCCATCATAAAGAAATCATCGTAAAAGGCAAAACCTCTGTTGGAAGTTTTGAATGCAGTTACGATAGCCAGGTTAAGAGCGATACGCTTATTTTTGACTACCCATACCCGAAAACGCATTCATTGGATTTTGAGATACCGGTGGATGATTTTGGATGCGGTAATTTTTTATTAAACAATGATTTCAGAAAAACGCTGAAAGCAGATGATTACCCACTTTGCCTGGTTTCGGTCCATCAATTAACCAGGGACTCGCAGCAGATTTTCGGGGATATCTATTTACAAATGGCAGGTACCGAAATGCTACTCGAAAAGGTTGTTTTTCAGTTGTTGGAAGGCAAGTTACAGGGCACCCTTCACCTGTCTACCGAACAACTAGGGCTGGATGCCAGTAGCCGCCTGGGGGGGCTGGTTACCGTGGACGAATCCATCGATCTGGAAATCAACCTGTATTTGGAGCCTTCCTGATACGCCTATTGCGCCTTAATTGGTAGTTCCAGCCGCACTTTATCCCAACTCATACTTAAAATGCCCTCACCCTCTGCTGTACTTTTGATGTCATAGGTGAGTCGCTGAACGGTATCTTCAAGGGTGATAGGAGTAGTTTCGAGGCGAAGCAGGTCTTCTGCCTGATCGTATTCTTCTGCCAGGTGCTGATCGTAATTTTCGTTTAGAATCAACGTCCATTTTTCCCTTCCAGGTATGGTGAAAAAACCGTACCAGCCGGGTTTAACCGATTGATCGTTGATATGAACTTCATCTGAAAAATGGACGGCTGTTGCCCAATGAGAGCCACTTACCCATACCTGATCATAGGAAACCAGACCGTTCCAGATTACCCGGCCCCTGACACCAGGCGAACCATAGTTGATAGTCACCTCGGTATCTCCAATTTGCCCTGAGGCTTCCCTTCGCGCACTCCCCGTAAAAGTATCTGGGAGATATCCCCTATTCACACTGTCCGCATAGCTGTCCCGCAATAGCAAATGCTCCTTCTCAAGTTGAGACAAAGTGTCTGTCTCTTCCCTTACAACGGTGGTTTCCGTTTCGGATTGGTTGTTCCCTCCAGGGCTGCAGGAGAATGCCATCAGACTTGAAACGAATGCAGTTAAATAAATCGTAGATTTCATTGGATGTCGTATCGTTTAATATGGGTTAATTTTTAAAATTACAAAGGGTAGGTGTTCGGTACAAAAATCAACTCATAAAAAGCAGGGTTTAATAAATAAATTAAACAAGAAAGCTCCCTTAATAATAATTTCTTAACGTAGCTTCCTGGCTCCCTTTAACGGTTTTTACCTTTGCCCAGGCTGAATTCGTAATCATCCGGTGTCCCCTTTACATTGATGTTTACAAACCGAACCCGCCTATCCTGATCCCGGTAGACAATGGCATCCTCTTTATCCGAATCGATCTGCTCGCTACTTTTTCCTCCAAAAAGAGACCTGACTCCAGCTTGTGTCACCAATCCGAGCGGAATACGAATAAAGTAATCCATGTTCAAGTCCAGTCCCTGCATACCGGAGAGTTCTATAAATCCCAAACTGGAATTTACGGTCATTTTAGGTATGTGTAAAATCCCATTTTTTAAGTCAAATGTATTTTGAAGGGTGTCAAAACGTACCAGGTTTAGGTTTTTATTTTTGAAATACGAGGACATCGCCTGAAACGGAGTGAAATTTACCAAACTGCCCTGATATACGGTCAGGTCCATTTGGGCTTCACTTTTTTCAATAATTGGCGTGAGGTCCGGATGCACCAGGAATTTGCTGGTGATGGTGCCACTTACTTTTCCGTGAAGATTCTCGTTGATCAGGAAATCCTGACCGAAATTCTCAAACTTGATCATCAACTGATCCAGGTCTAATAATTCGGCCTTCATGGTACTGTAAAAATAGATATTGCTGGGATCTGAACCGTTGAAATATCCCTTCATTCCTAGTTTTCCCCTGGCCGTTCGTAACGATAGGCTGTCCACGTGCAAAAAATGCGCTTTGGTGGTGTGAAAAGCGGCCTCCACCTCTTCCAACCAATACGTATGGTAGTTCAGCTTACCAATATTAGCCGTAAATTCCATATTTGAAAAAGGTAGGTCGAAAATATTAAAGGCACTATCATGGGCCACCTGCCGGGTAGCTACCGTATTGAAATTCATCAGGGCATCCAGGTCCAGGGTGTTCGCGCTTAGATGAAAGGAATTGGGGCGGATCTGCAAGCTGCTATCCTTTCCGGAAAAGTAAGCCATGTCGATTACAACATCACTTTTACCCAAATGCCCCCCAAAATTCTCTACCAGGGTGTTGCCGTTTTCATAGTGAATCCGTCCCTTTACGCTTTGCAATGCCAATGGGTGGAGGCTCAATTTGCCTTCCAGTTGCTGAACGGTAAGGTCTGCTGCCTGAAAAACGGTGTCATAGTGAAGGTCCAGATTTGCCGTCAGGTGTAAACCGGAAATCTCCTCTTTGCTGTAGGATTCGGGCAAATAATTTTCCCCATTATAGGTTAATAGGTCTTTCAGGTTCAGCTGCCTGGAATCAATTATAAAATCAAAGCTGCTTTTTCCGGATTTTACGGGTTGAAACCATTTTGGATAATTGGACCAACGTCCGGAAATTTGAAAATCACTGCCGTCAATTTCTCCGGCAAAATGGTTTACCTCCAGCCTTGAGTCTCCGATGGTAATAGCGGCATCAAAATCATGAAAGGCATGGGGGTAATTTTTGAGTTTCGCATAAAAATCTTCCACTTTTAAAACGCCTTTTGGCAGGTGTTGGAAACCGACCAATTCTTTCGCATTGCTTTCCATCTCCAGGTTGATCCGGAGGTCGGAGATTTCCTCATGGGGTTTATTCGACAATGCAGAATCAGCAGCGAGTAGTTGGGCCGGGTAGATGTTATTTGAGCTCAAATTCAGCGCAATCTTTACTTCCTCATCCAATCCGTGAAAGATAGCCGGAAAATCACTGATAGCACCTTTGAAATTAAAATCGGAATCTCCCAAATTAAAGTTCAGGTAGTCGAGGAGTATTTCCCCATCTTTCATCGTCGCCAGGCCGTTGGCATTCGTGACAGGCTGCGAAAAACCTGGAATAAGAAAGGATAGATTTCGGATGGTAAGCTCGCTGTCAATGCCTTCTTTTAGCTTGGCCAGACCCATTTTTGGGATGTCCATTTCCACGATTTCATCCAGATCCATGTCCAGGATCACCTGTCCTTTCAGCTTTTTGAGTCCCTCCACCTCGAAAAATTGGCCCAGGAATTCCAGGTCCAGGTCGGCATGGAGTTCCACATTTACATAAGGGTCTTCAAAATCTCTAATCACCAATTTCCCCTGAAACGCCCCTTCCTCGGGTTTGGCATAAACGTTTTGTAGGCGGATTTCGGATGTTTTCAGGCTCTTTTCCTTTCCATTGGTATAAAAACCAGAGAAATTCAGTTTATCCACGCGCTGATCGTACCGGGTGTTTACAAAATAGGCGTTTTCACAGCCAAATTCGACAGCGATTGCGGGAGAATGGCCACCGATCGCTTTCCCGTTAATGGTTCCAAGGAAAAAGATATTTCCTTCGTTTTGATAATTTTTCAAGGCCTCAGCCACCTCTTCAGGGGCAAAGGCTGCAAATAGGGAAAAGTCCGGCTTTTCTCCGTAGAGTTTCAAATCGGTATTCAGGTCATCTTCAATATCCACGGTGCCTTCCAGGGTGAAATGCGCCTCCTCCAATGTTAATTGGGAAGGCATCACCGACAAGCGATTTTCCGAAAGATAGTAGTTTAATTGCCAATCAAGGTTTACCCGTTTGTCTGAAAAAAACGTAGGGTTTTGACCCTCCAATACGTTCAGGATAAGATCTCCCTGTAGGTCCAGAAAAAGGGTTTCACGGTCCATTTTAAGGCTGGATTGGAGCTGGCTGATGGTAGCCCGTATATCCTGGGAGCTTGTCTGACTGGTATAGGAAATGGTAAAATCACGGACCGTCAGTTGTTTCAAATCAAACGAAAAGGAATCGTTTTCTTTCTCTTCGCTGGAAGCATCCGTTATATTTTTTGCATTGAGCAGGTTAATTTCTCCGGTTTCTGTCTTTACCAGTCGTAATTGCCCATCACTGATCTGTATACTTTTTACCCTGTAGTTGCCCAGCAAAACATCTATTAGGCTGAAGCCAATATAGATGTCTTTAGCCTCGTAAATAGGCGCTGTGTCTTTTGATTTTGTTTCAAAAAAGGTAACGTTTTTTAAATCCACCGAGATATATGGAAAATTAACAAATGGGGAAATTCGGGATTTCTCAATCACCAATTCTCCCAAAAGCCCTTCGTTAATCGAAGATAGTGCCTTTCTTGTTAGGAGTTCCTGATTTTTATAAAGGCCAACCACTCCGACAAGCACTAAAAAAAGCGGCACAAAAAAGAGTGCTGCGATCCCTATTTTTTTTCTACTTCGCATCTTCCCCAAGCTTAAACAGAAACAATTAAGCAAATAAAATCAAAAAAATATAAATGCCATTTTATTTCAATAAAAAATACGATTGGATTAGAGCAAGGGATCTACTTCCTGGTTTCTAGATTCCTTTTTTCGTTTTGTAAAATCAAGGTTGTGGTACACACTGAAACGAATGATGTCACGGCTGTTTAAATCAAATCCCCGCTCTTTCTGTTGGATGCTTTTCATGTACCCTGCCTGAAGTTGAAAATTTTCATTAATCACATAGCCCAGTCCCAAAAAGAGCCGGTTATCTTCAAAATAATTGTACAGTACGGGTTTGCCGGCCTGGATGAATAGCTCATTGTAACCGGAAAAGAACACCGTTTTATCCTGAAGCTTGGGTTTGTTTAGGGGGATGTACGTGGATATTTTGTAGCGCATTCGGTGGGTCAATTCAAAAGGGGAGTTGACGAGGTAATCCCGCTTCCACCTTTGCTCGGTACGTATTTGATGGTATATTTTAACCCTTCCCATGCTTTGGATAAATAAGAACTGTTGCCAGAATCGAAATTGATTGACCACTTTGTCAATTTGTTCCTCATCGGAAAACTGGTCTTCCGGTGCCCAATAAAAGGGAGTAACAATGCCTCCGGTTACTTCGAATTTTTCGTTTACCAAATAGGAAAGACCAAAGCGCAGGTAGATCTGTGCCATGTTTTCTATCAGGTGATCTCTTCTTCTCATATGGTATTCTCCATAGTAGAATAATTTCTCCCCTATCCGGTATTTGGTATACATTCCCAGCCACAATCCGGATTGCCGGGTGTATTTTTTTTCTGGCAAAGCACTATCTCCGGCTTGGTTTTCCATGTATTGCGCAAGGCTAACACTTGCCCACATACAAAAGGCGACCGTACACAGACTGCGCAGGATATGTTTTTTACCGGTTGCTGTCATTTTTATTTCCTTGATCATTCAAAATAAGGCCAGGGTTGGATTACGAGTAGGCATTTTGGCATCGTATTGGATTAAATGCAGATTACTGTCTGTCTCAGGGAAGATCTAGCAGGGAGGCTATTTTTTCAGGATTTTTGGTTCTTCCTAGCCTGCGCTCCAGGCTTTTGGTAGACGCATCCCGCAAATCAATTAGTTTTTGCTGCAAAAGTGCTATTTTATCCAAATGTTCCTTGATCTTGGTATAATCCTCCTCACGAATCATTTCAGTCAGGTAGTAAGGGTATAGATTCTCCATTCCGGCCTCATACAACCGTTGTTTGGCCCGGGCTTTATAGCGGGTGTAGGTAAAGGGATCAAAGGTTTCTTCCTTATACACTTCATCAATCTCCCTGTTTCGAGGATAAAGGGCCGCTAGCTCCGGGTAAAGGGTCTCCAGTTCATTTAGGAAATCCAACAATTCCCTTCCTTTCTCTATCTTAATACTGGCTTCATCCGTCTCGGCATACCTGGTTAGCTTTTCTTCGAATAAACCTTCTAAGATGCCCTGTCTGAATTCATCGAAAAACAGTTCTTCCGCTTCAGTGTTAGCATCATGGTTTTCATATAATGTTTCTACCAGTGACCGCTTTTCGGTGATTTCATCTTCAAGATCCACCAGGCGTGTACTGACTTCGATGGATTGTAATTCACGGTTGGCATAGCTGGCTAAAGCAGCAGAAAGACTTATTTCTTCCTGTAGATTCGTTTCTACCCGCTCCAAAAAGGAACGGGCACCACCGTAGCCCACTTCGCGGGTAAGAAACTTTCTTTTTTCCTCATCCTTGTACGAATATTCGATCAGATCCAATGGCGATAAAAAGGGAACTCCGGCTTGGGTATAATTATTTAGATCAACATACCGGATATCCCCTGTGCGTATAAGCGCCATTAATTCCTTCATCTGGTCCAATTTTTTGGTGCGGCTTTTAAAATAGGCATGCGTGAAGGCCAGGGAATCGCTTTTATCCTTATTCAGTGCCAGCGCATTCATTTCCGAGTAATTCTCGACCGTATCCCTAAATAAGGCGTATTTCTCTTCCAGAGAACTTAATAGTTCATCCAGGCCATCGTAAATCTTGTACTCAAATCTTCTTGTCAATAGGGGATAATGGCCATTATTTCCTGCGTCAGGACTACTCTCATCATATTGAAGTAGTTTGGATAGGAAGTCATCGACAAAGCGATTACCGGGTTTTTGAATTTGAAGTTGGGGGCTTTTGGATTGGAAACCATCGTTGTAAGTCAAACCAAAATCTGCTGCTGCAATTTGGAACTGGTTTTGGTTGTCCGATTCTAGTTTTTGTAATTTCTCGATGGTTTTATAAAAGATCACTTCCTGGATAGCTGCACCCGTTTGCAGGTTTCGTTGTTTGACACCCAATAAAAACCCGTTTTCATAATTACGGACTTCGGATACCAACACGCTGTCTTTAAGGTACACCAGAGACCACTCACCATCCATATAGCCATTGGAATTGATTTCTCCCCGAATCAATTGGGTAAAATCTCCCTCGAAGTTACGGTAGTCAAAATCTTCTACAATTTTATCCTCGGAAAAAACGATTCCTGTTGCCTCCGCTTTCGGTTTTAGCTCGCCGTCTACATAGTCATTTTGCTTAAATGTCCAGGTACCCGACTTTACCCCCTCGGAATACATGGCTTCTACGTGGATGTTTTCACTTTTCAGCTGGCTGATAATCTCAAAATTTACCACATCTTCCAAACTTATGCGATGGATTTCCCGATCAAAAATCCAGGTGCCATTTCGCTCATTCCGGACATGTTCTCCAGTGACTTGAAATTTATGAAGGATCGTTTGGTCGGCACTGTCTTTTTCCAGATAGTCAAAACGAAAGAAACCGTCCATCACCATCTCCTCATCCTCTTCAAGGAATTCAAAGGTAGCCGTACCTTCTTTTCCTTGAAAGGTATACGCCCCTTCGTAAACGCTTTTTACCTGAGCAAAACCAATGCCCGTATAGAATAAGAAAAGAAAAATAAGAAGGACTTTATGGTTCATAGGTATTGCTAATCAATTTCGATGCTAAGTTTGCGTGGAGGGGAAAAATTATTGAAAAAAAAACGCAAGTACCATACAAAAAAAAGAGGGCCAAAACCCTCCCTGATTATTGGTACCCTAATATTTTCATCATGTCCTTACTTTCCTGTTCCGGGGAAAATAACCAGTGATGGATGCTTCCGTCACTATTCCGATCGATGATCACGTGTTTTGGAGCAGGGATCAGACAGTGCTGGATTCCTCCATAGCCTCCCAGTGATTCCTGATAGGCTCCTGTATGGAAAAAGCCAATGTATTGCTGATTGTTCTTTTCTAATTTTGGAAGGTAAATGTTAAACTGATGGGCTTCAGAATTATAGTAGTCCATGCTGTCGCAGGTAAGCCCTCCCAAAGAAATGTTATGGTATTCCTTGTTCCAGTTGTTGATGGCCAGCATGATGTATTTCTGATTAAGCCCCCAGCTGTCCGGTAGTTGGGTGATAAAGGAGCCGTCTATCATGTACCACAGTTCCTTATCGTTTTGTAATTTTTCATCCAAAATGGAATACAACACGGCACCACTTTCACCCACCGTGTAACTTCCGAATTCGGTAAAGATATGTGGCTCTTTGGTGTTGTTTTTGGCACACATCCATTTGATATTCTTGATGATCTGGTCGGCCATGTACTGGTAATCGTAATCAAAAAACACGTTGGTTTTGATGGGCCAGCCACCTCCCACATCCATGGTATCCAAATCGGGAGCCAGCTTTTTTAACTCCACATATTTTTGAATAAATCGCGTGAGTTCGGACCAGTAATACGCCGTATCACGAATGCCGGAGTTGATAAAAAAATGAAGCATCTTAAGGCTTACATTCGGATTGTCCTTTATTTTTTCCTCATAGAGTTTGATGATATCATGGTACCTGATGCCTAAACGGGAAGTATAAAAGCCAAATTTGGGTTCCTCATCCGCAGCAATCCTGATCCCCACCTGAAAGGGCACCTTTACATGTTCCAGGTAGTAATCAATTTCCGTCAGGTTGTCCAACACGGGGATGCAATTGGTGAATCCCTCATTGAGTAGTTCCGACACATATTGCTTATAAAGGTCACGTTTAAAACCATTGCAAACGATGTAGGTATCTTTGTCAATTTTACCTTGATTGTAGAGGCTTTTCACCAGCGGGATATCAAAGGTAGAACTGGTTTCGATATGCACCTCATTCTTTAATGCCTCGTCCATTACAAAGCTAAAATGGGAGGATTTGGTGCAATAGCAATAGGTATAAGATCCTTTGTATTCATGCTGCTGCATGGCATTGCCGAAATAGGTTTTGGCGTTCTGAATATTTTCAGAAATTTTTGGGAGATACGTTAGCTTCAAGGGTGTTTCGTATTTCCGGATGATTTCCATCAAGTCTACTCCATTGAATTTTAGTTGGTTGTCTGCTACTGAGAATTCTTTGGTTGGAAAGTCAAAGGTTTGCTTAATGAGATCTATGTAGTTATTCATACCTAACGTTTATCACAGTTTTAAAGGATACAAAATTTGTACTATTACTTCAAATTTCAATCCAAAAGGAGAATCAGCTTTTTGGGGCTTTGGGATCGATTGGAATTTCGACAAAAAAGGTAGTACCGTTACCCTCCTCCGTTTCAAACCAAATACTTCCTCCATGGGCACTGACTATCTGTTTGGAAATGGCCAATCCCATCCCAAAGGGTTTTTCACCTTCGGTACCGCTTCTTTTACTTTCGGTATACCATTCAAAAACCTTGTTCTTAATCGAGTCTGGAATGCCGATTCCTTCATCTTTTATGGAAAAAACAGCCTTTTCTGATTTTTTAAGCAGGTTGATTTGAATGGTTTTTCCTTTGGGACTGAATTTGATCGCATTGGCAATTAAGTTGCTGATGACCCGCCATAATTTTTCCCGGCTGACGAGAGCGGTAACCGGAATGGTGTCCAGGACTAGTTTTTGATGTTTTTCGTTTGCTTTATGTTGGAGCAAATCGACGCAATAACGCAGCAGGCGCTCCAGATCCACCGGCTCTTTGGTAAGTGTTTCGGTGTTTTTATTGGACTGCATCATTTCGGAGACCAGATTGATCGAATGGTTGCAGGAGGTCTTTAAATGCTCCAATAACACCCTGTTTTCTCCTTTGATTTGCTCATCTTCCAACAGGATGTCCGCCATCATGACCATGCTGCTAATAGGGTTTCTCAGATCATGTGCGACCATGTACATGATTTTGGTGTTTTCTGCCTGGCTTTGTTCCAGGGCACCCAGGGTTTCCTGTAATTCTATATTTTGCTCACTGATTACCTTATTGATTTTTTTGGACCGTTTGAGCCCCTTGGCAGCCAATCCCAGAAAAATCACTAATAGTATCGTAAAACCTAGCGTGGCCCCCAGGTAGATATTCTTTATGTGATTATCCCGATTGATAATGGATAGTTGGTATTGTTGCGCTGCATTTTCATAAGAGGCTTCCATGTCTACAGCACGCAGGTCATCGTCGACCTTATCAATGGAATCTTTTAAATGATAATAGGTTTTCAAATAGGGATACGCCCGCTCCGGGGCACCTGCCTGCTCAAAGTAGCTGCTTTTCACCTTGTTCCAGTGAATCAGCGTTTGGATATACGAACGGTTTTTTAACTCCGAATTGGAAAGTGCCCGTTCCAGGTCATCTATCAGTATCTGCGCTTCATCCAACTGGTTCCGGGCAATGTACAGATCTGCCAGCTTGGTCTTTGCGGTAAGGGCATCTTGTGTGTCGAAATTGGGTCGGCTGTTGATAGCAATGCTTTTAAGCAGCAAGCTTTCTGCTTCTTCGTATTGTTCCAGCTTGGCCAGAACGCCACCCAGGTTGCCCATAAAGACTCCTTTGGCTAGTTGAATAAAGTTTTGCTCTTCAGGGTAATCTTTCTCAGCATCCGTTAAAAATTCCAAACCATCCCGGTAATGGTAAGCAGCACTGTCCAGTTTACCGGTCTTTTCGTAGGCAAGGGCCAGCGTATTTCGGTACATTTGTGGAAAGTATAGTTTTTGAACCACCTTATCCCCATCCCAGCAATCCTGATTTTCCTGGATGGCCTGTTTAAAGTACGGAATGCTTTCGGAATACTGCATCTGCCCGTAACGGAACATTCCCAACTGGTAGGTAAGGTTACTAATCAGGCAATTGCTTAAATTTTGAAGGCCAAATTCCCGGCCTTCAAAATAGCTTGCAAAAGCGTCACCAAACTGTTTTTTGGCTTTATACCAGTCGCCTTCCAGAAATTTGGTTTGGGCATATTCCTTTTTATAAAGTGCTCTCCTATCTTCCAACACCCAAAACATACTATCCAGATAGGTTTTTGAACGCTCCAGATCAATGTCGTAATTCAGGTAAATTCGAGATAAAAAATTATACCTTTCCCATAAATCAAGCGGCGTTTTTTGCTCCATCTGCTGATAAGCACTATCCAGAAATCGAAGGGATTTTCGATATTGCCCGCTATTGAGCAGGTTACTTGACCGGTCCAGAATATCGGAGGTGTTTTCGGAAAGGGGTTGGTACGCTTCATCCTGTCCCTGACACGCTAAAAAACAGCAGGCACAGAGGAAAAAAATAAAACCCGGAAACCCTTTCCTGAGGTTCCGAAAATAATACCCTTTCTTTTTTTGCATAGGCTGCCAAAATAATCTAAAATTCTCCAAAAAGCCTAATTTTCAGAACCTAAAAGTATACGCCAATTTTACGGTGGATTGGGTCTCTAAAA
>JAWLFL010000160.1:0-8856 GCA_041685605.1 Cyclobacterium sp.
CATGATGGTGATCAGTATTTTCTCACCGGAAGGTACCCATGATCCCAAATTTCTCTCCAACTACACCAATATTTTTATTAAAGATGCCCTTCTGCGGGTAAATGGGGTAGGAGATATCAATGCTATCGGACAGGATTTTTCCATGAGGATATGGTTGCGCCCTGATAAGATGTCTCAATATGGAGTCTCCACCGCTCAGGTGAATCAGGCCATTCAGGAACAAAACCTGCAGGTCGCTGCCGGCACCGTAGGCGGTATGCCCCAATTTTCCTCCCAGGCTTTTGAGTATCCCATTACCGTGAATGGTCGCCTGGAGGACGAGGCAGAATTTGAAGATATAATTGTACGTAGCAATCCCGAAGATGGATCGCTGATATTTCTTAAGGACATTGCCCGGGTGGAGTTAGGCCAATTTGATTATAGCCGGTATTCAACCGTTAACGGCAAGGAAGCGGCCATTCTTTTGGTCTATCAGGCTCCCGGAAGCAATGCGGTGGAGACGGCCGAGGGTATTTACGAAGCCCTTGGAAACCTCAAAGAAACGTTTCCGGCAGATGTAGATTATATCGTACCTTTTGAATCGGTATCGGTTGTGGAGGTTTCGATCAACGAGGTCATCAAAACCTTTGCCGAGGCCCTGCTTCTGGTTATCGTCGTGGTGTTTTTATTTTTGCAGAGCTGGAGAGCTACCTTGGTTCCGATTTTGGCCATTCCGGTTTCGATAATCGGTACCTTTATTTTCTTTGTGCCGCTTGGCTTTACCATCAATACCCTGACCATGTTTGGATTTGTATTGGCGATAGGGATTGTGGTGGATGATGCGATCGTGGTGGTGGAAGCCGCTCAGCATTATATTGATCGTTTCAAGCTTACTGCCAGGGAGGCTACGCGGAAAGCCATGCAGGATATTACTGCACCGGTAATTGCCATTGCCTTGATTTTGGCAGCGGTTTTCATACCGGTAGGATTTATTCCGGGTATCGTGGGTAGGATGTACCAGCAGTTTGCGATCACCATAGCCATTTCGGTATTGATTTCCGCTTTTGTGGCATTGACACTTACGCCGGCACTTTGCAGCTTGCTTCTGAAGCCTTCCCCGGTGCATGAAAAGAGTAGGGGACTCAACCGGTTTTTTTATTGGTTCAATAATTGGTTTGCCCGGGTCACCGGAAAATATACCAGAGGGGTGAATAGCTGGATAAAAAAGACACCACTGGCCCTGGTGATGTTGCTGGTGATTGTCGTCGGCACCTTCGGATTATTTCAGAACAAACCAACCGGGTTTTTGCCTACTGAAGATGAAGGAAGGTTGTTTGTCTCTGTGGAGTTGCCCGAGGGAGCCTCCTCCAGCAGAACCCGGAAGGTGATGGAAGACATGACCGAATTGATCCAGTCGACCGATGGGATTAACAACCTCACCGGAATCGGAGGTTTAAATGCCATCAATTTCTCCTTTAAACCCAATTCGGCTACCTTCTTTGTACAGATGGATCCCTGGGAGGAGCGAAAAGACCCTTCCCTTCAATTATTCGGCTTGATCGCGACACTGAACCAGAAGTTTCAGGCAATTAAAGAAGCCAATGTAGTGGTAGTTCCCCCTCCTGCTATCCCTGGTTTGGGGCAGACGGGTGGTTTTAGTTTTATGTTGGAACAACGTGCGGGTGGAGACGTGAAAGAATTGGAGCAAGTAATGGGACAATTTCTTCAGGAGGCCAACGCCCGGCCGGAAATTGCAAGGGCTTTTAGCTTTTTTACGGCCAAGACCCCAGGGTACCACGTAGAGGTGGACCGGGAAAAGGTGAAAAAGCTGGGGATCTCCCTTACGGATGTGTTTGGTACCATGTCCGGTCTGATGGGTTCCTCTTATGTTAACGATTTCACGAAATACGGCCGGAATTTCCGGGTAGTCACGCAGGCAGACACGGCCTTTCGAGCCGGGATGGATGATTTGGAACAATACTACGTATTGAACCGGCAGGGTGCGTCGGTACCACTATCGGCACTTGTGAATTATGAGGTGGTGGAAAGTTCGCCCGTGATTTCTCACTACAACCTGTTCCGTTCGACGGAAATCAACGGCAATGCGGCACCGGGCTACAGTTCGGGGCAGGCCATTCAGGCCTTGGAGGAAGTAGCGGCAGAGGTACTGCCAGAAGGGTATGGGTATGACTTTTCGGGCCTTAGTCGGGAAGAGATGGCTGCAGGGAACAGTACCATTTTGATATTTTCCCTTGCCATCATTCTTGTTTCTCTGCTTTTGGCAGCCTTGTACGAGAGTTGGTCGGTTCCTTTTTCGGTATTATTTGCCTTGCCGCTTGGGGCTTTTGGAGCCATTTTGGCATTGACGTTTTTACCACACCTGGACAATAATGTCTATGCCCAGATTGGATTGATCACCCTGATAGGACTGGCTGCCAAAAATGCCATTCTTATTGTGGAATTTGCCAAGGATCGGGTGGATAGGGGCATGCCCTTGATTCGGGCGACCCTGGAGGCGGCAAAACTTCGTCTACGTCCGATTATCATGACATCCATGGCCTTTATACTTGGGGTGGTACCCTTGGCATTGTCCAATGGAGCCGGGGCCGTAGCCCGGGAGAACATTGGCTGGACGGTGATTGGGGGGATGTTAGCGGCGACGTTTTTGGCCATTTTCTTCGTACCGGTGCTTTACGTGGCGATTACCCGTGTAGCCTACGGGAAAAAGGAGTTAAAGCGCCTGGAGGATAACGCCGATACCGAATGGATTGAAAGCCATCATAGTTGATGGCAATTTGCATCCTGTCTAATAGGCTTCAGGGGATTCGGGTTTCCCCTGAAGCGTTTTTTCTGCGAAAAAAGTAAACCCGGCTTACCAGTCTTTTTTCCAGATGGGTCCGCCCTGGTATTTTATCCCAACGGGATACCTTGGCGAAGGAGTTACCTCCGTTTCCATGAGCCGTTCTATTTTTTCGACCAGCTCCGAATGATTTTCGGCCAGGTTATTGGTTTCAGCGATATCCTTATTTAGATCGTAGAGTTCGATCGGCTGGTTTTTTCCATTCCGAATGGCTTTCCAGTCGCCCAGTCGGATGGCCTGATCGTACCGATCTCGGGTGTGGCCAAAATCCCAATAAAGGATGCGATCGTTTGGAGGAAGCGCATCCCCTTTTAATGCGTCAATGACCGAAATTCCGTCCATTTTTTCCAGCAAGGTAGTCTTGGCTAAGGTAGCGAACGTGGGAAGCATATCCTGAAAAGCGATAAGCTCATCTGATACCTGGCCAGCAGGAATGACTCCTGGCCAGGACGCGATAAAGGGAACTCGTATGCCACCTTCATACAGGTCTCGCTTAAACCCTTTAAGCCGTCCGTTGGTTTTAAATCCTTTCCAGGTAGCACTATGGCCGCCGTTGTCCGACGTAAAAATGACCAGTGTGTTATCCCGGATTCCCATGGCCTCGAGAAGGGCAATGATTTTCCCAATGTCTTTGTCCAGCCGGTCAATCATGGCGGCGTATTTTTTGGCTTTTTCTGGCCAATCCTTCTTCGCATAGGGGGCCGTAGTAGGTACGGTCAATCCGTGTTCGTCTTCTTCCTCCGATGAAAAATGGGGTAATGTATACGCTACATACAGAAAGAAAGGGCTGTCTTTTGGCTCCCTGATGAAGTTAAGGGCGGCATTGGTCAGGATCTCATGGCTGTAGTGGTTTCTCAGAATAGGGTTATCCGGCAGGTGAATTTTCCGTTCGTCATGATCCAGATAGGTAGGGTAATAATAATGGGCATGGTCCTGGTTCAGGTAACCCGTCCAGGTATCAAACCCCATATTTGTAGCCCGGCCCTCCGTCTGAGCATCACCAAGGGACCACTTTCCGACACCACCGGTCCGGTATCCGGCATCTTTTAGTACCTGCGCTAAAGTGATATCGTCATCATGCAGGTATGTTGGATAATGGGGTACATTGTCTCTGGCAACCGTATGACCATTATGCAGACCAGTCATTAGCACACTTCTTGAAGAGGTGCAAACAGGCCCTCCGGCATATGCCTGTGTAAACCGAATTCCTCGTTCGGCAAGCGTGTCAATATTCGGGGTGTGCATTAGCTCTTGTCCATACACGCCAATATCTCCATATCCCAAATCATCCGCCATGATGAAAACAATATTGGGTCTGACCGCTTCGGTGGATTGCCGGGCCTCGGTGGCCATTAGGGCAGATAGCAACACCCCTACTGTAGTAGTGAGCAATGGTAGCGGCGAAGGCAGGGCACATGTGAATGGTAAGAGCGGCATAGGGTTGTATTTGTTTGAATCAGGCGATTGAGGAAAGGATTGTCCCGTCCTTGATTCCGCGATTCCGGTCGATCCGGTCAACCAGTGGGCAAACCGAATCGGAGCTTCCGTTCCCTCGGTTGGTGATCGGAGTTCCTGCCAGGAAACCAGGGAAATCTCCCCAAAAACGGAATAATAATTGATTTTTCCTGCAACTCGAGCTATTTTCTGGAATACGAAGTGAGAAATAAGCAATGCAATAAGCCAGGCCCGCTCCGATCCACCCTATAGCGTTCAGGAAAAAGAGGAAATAAAGCCGGCAAGACGTTTTTTTTACTCCCTTCCTTTTCTTTGCAGAAAACAGGGAGCAGGCGATTCCACGTTGAAACAAAAGGCACCGGCGCCGGTATGCGACTTCGAAGCCAATATCCTAGGGATCGGTACGGGTACACCCAGACTTCCGCCGATAGCATGTTCGCCAGGTGCAGCCCGATTATTCATGAGGCGGATGCGGCGGGGAAGGAGCTACCGGTTTTTCTCCTATTTTAAGTGTAAGATACTGATAACAAATAGTTTTGACAGCAATTTGTTTTGCCACCGGGCGATAAGTCAAAAATTATCATTGATTTTTTCAAACAACTATCGAAAAAATCAATGATAATTATTAACCTATAGAGATTACCTTTGACTCTCAATTCATAAAATAACTGGTAAAAAAAGCATGAAAAAATCGATCGTTTTTAGTTGGCTTCTGATCGTGGGAGCACTTTTTTCAGGATGTCAACGCCCGAGTGAGCCGGAAGCCGATGGGTATTCAGGAGCAACCCAAAAGAGTAATTCCAACCGCATCGCGACCAGCAACAGTGACTGGTGGCCGAATCAGTTGAATCTAAGTATTCTTCGCCATAATTCTTCCCTTTCCAACCCAATGGGGGAGTCATTCAATTACGCTGAAGCCTTTAACAGCCTGGATTATCAGGCCTTGAAAAAGGACATCGAGGCGGTGATGACCGAATCGCAGGATTGGTGGCCGGCGGATTACGGGCATTACGGTGGCTTGTTTATCCGCATGGCCTGGCACAGTGCAGGTACTTACCGAACCGGGGATGGTCGCGGTGGCTCCCGTTCCGGGCAACAGCGTTTTGCACCGCTTAATAGCTGGCCTGATAATGCCAATTTGGATAAAGCAAGACGCTTGCTGTGGCCCATAAAGCAAAAATATGGGGACAAAATTTCCTGGGCAGATTTAATGGTGCTTACGGGTAATGTCGCTCTGGAATCCATGGGATTCAAGACTTTTGGCTTTGCCGGTGGTAGGGAAGACGTTTACGAACCGGAACTGGATGTGTATTGGGGGGCTGAGAACAAATGGCTCGGTGACGAAAAACGCTATTCAGGAGAAAGGGAATTGGAAAACCCACTCGCTGCTGTACAAATGGGATTGATCTATGTCAATCCGGAAGGTCCCAATGGCAATCCGGACCCAGTACTTGCGGCTCATGACATTCGAGAAACCTTTGGAAGAATGGGAATGAATGACGAGGAAACCGTCGCCTTGATTGCCGGCGGCCACACATTAGGAAAAACTCACGGGGCAGGTGATGCCTCGAATGTAGGACCTGAGCCGGAAGCGGAGAGCATAGAAGCGCAAGGTCTGGGATGGAAAAGTTCCTATAAATCAGGTAAAGGCGCCGATGCCATTACTTCCGGATTGGAGGTAGTCTGGACCTCCACTCCTGCCAAATGGAGTCATTTATTCTTCTTCAATTTGTTTGAAAACGAATGGGAACTGACCAAAAGTCCCGCAGGAGCACATCAGTGGGTGGCCAAAGATCCAAAAATGATGGTTCCAGATGCCTTTGATCCGGAAAAAGAGCACAAACCTACCATGCTGACCACCGATTTATCCTTGCGATTTGACCCGGTGTATGAAAAGATATCCAGAGACTTTTATGAGAATCCAGAAAAATTTAACGATGCCTTTGCCAGGGCATGGTTTAAACTTACCCATAGAGATATGGGACCAAAGACCACCTATTTGGGTCCGGAAGCCCCTACAGAAGATTTGATCTGGCAGGATCCCATTCCGGCAGTAAATCATACGCTGATCAATGATCAGGATATCGACGCTTTGAAATCTAGCCTTCTGAATTCCGGTTTGTCTATCAGCGAGATGGTCGGAACAGCCTGGGCATCCGCTTCCACCTACCGGGGTTCGGACAGAAGAGGAGGGGCCAATGGGGCGCGTATCCGTCTGGCTCCACAAAAAGATTGGGAAGTTAACAATCCCGAGCAATTGAAGAAAGTGTTGGATGTGCTTGAAGGAATTCAGGGTGATTTCAACAAAAAATCGACAAATAAAAACGTATCCCTGGCAGATTTGATTGTCCTTGCAGGCAATGCAGCTGTGGAAAAAGCAGCGTTAAATGCAGGTTATTCGGTGAAAGTGCCTTTTATTCCTGGTCGCATGGATGCTACCCAGGACCAAACCGATGTGGAATCTTTTGCCTTGCTTGAGCCTATGGCAGATGGTTTTCGCAATTACTTGAAAACCCAATACACCATATCTACGGAAGAGTTGTTGTTGGACAAAGCGCAATTACTTACACTTACAGCTCCCGAAATGACTGTTTTGGTAGGAGGCATGCGAGTGCTCGATGCCAACTTTGACGGATCCGGACATGGGATTTTTTCAGACAAAAAAGAGACGCTTTCCAACGGATTTTTTGTGCATCTGTTGGACATGAGTACCGAATGGAAAGCCAATTCGGATACCAAAGAAACCTTTGAGGGCAGGGATAGAAAGACAGGTGAATTGAAGTGGACAGCTACCCGTGCGGATCTGATATTTGGTTCCAATTCTGAATTGAGGGCCTTGGCAGAAGTATATGCAAGCGAAACGTCCAAAGAAAAATTTGTCACAGACTTTGTTGCCGCCTGGGACAAGGTGATGAAGCTTGACCGATTTGACCTGATCTACCAATGAGCTGTGACTTTGTAAGTCTTTGCTAATTGGGTGAAAGAAATTTAACAAAAAGCCAGATCCGAGGGTCTGGCTTTCTTGTTCTTACCCTGGTGGTGTTCATTATAAATTACGTGTATTTCTTACACACCCACTAGGGTGTGGCATCGGGACTGACCGTTTTCGAGGAAAAATAATGGTTTGAAATCAACAAGTGATTTAAATTAAAACCGATGTTTATTTCTTCCCTGATTGAATCGGTTTAAAGCAGAGTAAACAAATATTGTCCCCCAAATTCCCATTTGCAATACTTTTTCAATCTCCAATCTTCGCGGTTTTCCTAATAGTTACCACCACCAAAGAAATGTAAGGGGAAAAATCAGGTATTATACCTGGAGAAAACAAATCTCCACATAAAAATGAGTAGATTTATTCCTGTAAATTAAATCTAAAGAGATCCGCTGATAACCAAGGTTATGGGAATATTCAATTCAATACTAGGTAATGCAGGTGCCGTCAATAAAGAAACCCTCCAAATGGATTATGGAAGAATACTGACGGCAGAAGAGCAAATAGAAACGGGATTTAAGCTTTTCAGAGATACGTTCATTTTTACCAATAAACGACTGGTCCTGGTGGACAAGCAAGGTCTTACGGGAAGAAAATCCGAATACCTTTCCTTGCCTTACAAGAGCATTTCCCGCTTTAGTATAGAGACGGCAGGAACGTTTGATTTGGATGCAGAATTAAAAATTTGGATTTCCAGTGATCCGCAGCCTGCGGTGAGTAAGAAGTTTAATAAATCGGTGGATGTTTATGAAGTACAGAAATTACTGGCGGGTTTTGTACTTGGGTAATTGCATCGCCTTTTGCCCCATGCCTGCTTTTTACAGCTTCATGGATATCGCTTTAACCTGGCAAACCAATATCACTAACGATTGAGTAAATTTATTTTGTATAACGATCATTTTCCGTAATTAATTTACCCTATTCTATGCCCATGAGAAACCTGATAATCTCCTTTCTATCCAGTTGCTTTATGCTGCTTTCCTTTACCGTTCTGTCCCAGGAGCGGCCCAATATCGTCCTGATTATGGCAGATGACCTCGGCGGAAGAGATCTTCCTGCCTATGGAAATCGATTCAACGAGACGCCCAATATCGACAAATTAGTCAGTCAGGGAATGCGCTATCTCCATGCCTATGCGGCTCCGGTTTGTTCGCCAACCCGGGCCAGTATACAAGCGGGTCAATATCCCGCCAGAGTAGGCATATTCGACTTTATTCCCGGTCATTGGCGCCCTTACGAAGAAGTGACCGTTCCCCATCACCCGGTTCAGCACCTGCCAGATAAGATTGTTACTATCGGCAATGCCATGCAATCGGCAGGCTATACCACCGGATATTTTGGCAAATGGCATTTGGGAAATAACCCCGAGCACCTGCCCCACAACAGGGGATACGATAAAGCCTATATGTATGCAGGTGGAGGCTTTTACCAGCCCCGATTTGTTCCGGAATATACGTCTGCTGAAGGGGCCCGACTGAGTGAAACCCTCACCAGCATGGGGGTTGATTTCATCGCTGAGAATAAAGAAAATCCTTTTTTTCTCTTCATTTCTCATTACGATGTGCACGTG
>JAWLFL010000161.1:0-8846 GCA_041685605.1 Cyclobacterium sp.
CTTTAATTCGGATACCCTGAATATTGATAATACAGAAGAGTGGGATAAAATAGACTAAGGAGCTCCTACTGAATTGAAATCATTTCCTTCTTCTAAGAAAATTCAAGTTTCAGGGGCAAGCAGGCGTAGGTTGGAATATTTTTCTTATCTTTTTAATTGTTAAGAGAAAACCAAATTTATCGCCATGCAGCAAGCCCCGAAACAACCGACACCAGGAGGACTGGTTTTATTACCGATCCTTTACCTGGTATGGTCGGAAACCCTGATCCAGGATCAGGAAAACCAGGCATTTATAGCGTTTTTAAATCAGGCTGATTGGCTCAGCGAAGAAGATAAAAAATTTCTCCGGGAAAAACTCAGTCCGGAATCGCCACCACAGCGCAGGGAAATGGATTTTTGGTGGGAGACCATCACTTCTGCCGTAGATGAAAGCAAAACCTACCCCAACCTGACTTCCCTGGGTATCGAATTATTGAAAAAAGAGGCACCGGAAGTTGCCTATACCTTCCCCATAGAGCAGGCAGAAAAAGAACTGTCTGACCTGGAAAAACGGTTGGGCATCGTCGGTAAATCTGCTGCCCTCAGTTTCAAGTCCTCTCATACCAACATATCCACTCGCTACGAGACGCAGGTAGACTTTGATGTCAATGCCCTTACGAAAATCATGGATGGGCAGAGAAAGCCCTTAATCGATGAACTTAAGACCTTCCTGGCTACCGATAATTTTGATTATGTCCAACCCGATAACCTGGAAACCTACCGCAACCAGGTGCTCTCCTGGTGCCGACTCCTGGCGGATAAAGGCTACGGAGCCATTGGATTCCCAGCAGAGCATGGAGGTAGAGACGACATGGAGGCTTATTTCACCGTCATGGAAACCCTGAGCTACCGGGATCTGAGCATGGTGATCAAATTTGGCGTGCAATTTGGCCTTTGGGGCATGAGTATCCTGTCATTGGGCACCAAAAAGCATCATGACAAATACCTGAAAGCCATCGGAACGCTGGAACTTCCCGGTTGCTTTGCCATGACTGAAACCAATCACGGGTCCAATGTAAAAGGGATTGAGACCACTGCCTACTATGATCACCAAAGCCAAACCTTTACCATTCACACCCCCCATCAGGATGCCCGGAAAGAATACATCGGAAACGCCGCCATGCATGGTAAAATGGCCACCGTTTTTGCCAAGCTGCTGATTGATGGAAAAGATTATGGGGTCAGCACCTTTGTGGTTCCGTTGAGGGACGAGGAAGGAAATACCTTGCCAGGCATTAAAATTACCGACTGCGGCAGGAAGATGGGACTAAATGGCGTAGACAATGGGTTGATTGCTTTTGAAAACGTGGTCATTCCAAAAGAAAACATGTTGGATCGCTTTTCGTCCGTGGATGAAGACGGGCAATTTCAAAGCCCCATTGCGAGCGATAACAAGCGCTTTTTTACCATGTTGGGAACACTGGTAGGGGGAAGAATAGGCATTCCGAGATCTGCTCTTGCCGCTTCCAAATCCGGACTGAGCATCGCCATCCGCTACGGAGACCGCCGACGGCAATTTGGGCCGGAAGGCGGGGAAGAGATCCCCATATTGAACTACCGCATGCACCAGCGAAGGCTAATCCCCTTGCTGGCAAAAACCTATGCCTGCCATTTCGCTATGGAGTACGTTACCGATCGCTTTCTTCACCGGAAGGAGGAGGAAATGCAGGAAATAGAGGCCCTGGCGGCTGGAATGAAATCCTATGTAACCTGGCAAAATACGGCCACTTTACAAGAATGTAGGGAAGCCTGTGGGGGTAAGGGCTACTTATCTGAAAACCGGATCGATGCCTTAAAAAACGATACGGATGTCTATACCACCTTCGAAGGGGATAATACGGTACTCATGCAATTGGTGGCCAAAAGCCGCTTGAGTGCCTATAAGGAGCAGTTTGAAAACATGAACCTGTTTACCATTATCAATTACGTAGCCTCCAAAACGAAGACCTCCATTACGGAAAAGAACCCGCTGATCATTCGAAATACAGACGAAGATCACCTGTTGGATTCGGAGTTTCATTTGAGTGCTTTTGAATACCGGGAAAACAGCATTCTGGATTCCGGAGCAAAGCGCTTGAAGCGGCTGATGGATGAAGGGATGGATCCCTTTGACGCGGTAAACGTATCCCAGCATCACCTGGTCAATATGGGGCAAGCCTACATCGAACGGGTAATTTTGGAGAAATTTATAGCCAAAACCGCTCAAACCCCAAACCCAAAAATCAAGGAGGTGCTGAAGCAATTATGTGATTTGTTTGCTTTGTACCAGTTGGAAACCCACAAAGGATGGTACCTGGAACAAGGATATATGGAAGGCGTAAAAACCAAAGCGATCCGAAAGATGGTCAATCAATTGTGCTGGGAAATACGGAAAGATGCGGTTCCGCTGGTAAACGCATTTAACATTCCCAATGCCTGTTTAGCAGCTCCCATAGCCATGTAAACTAGTTTATGAATGAAATTATTGTATTTGCCATACTAGGCCTTTCCCTTATCTTTTTTGTTTGGGGCAAGGTCAGGTATGACCTGGTGGCATTATTTGCCCTGCTTATTCTAGCCATACTTGGCTTAATCCCTTATGAGAAGGTTTTTTTAGGTTTTGGTCATCCGGCTGTCATTACGGTAGCGGCGGTTCTGATTGTCAGCAAGAGCCTGGAAAATTCCGGACTGGTAAACCTGATCGTCCGGATAATGGACCGGGTTGGAAGCAATTTGACCTTACAGGTAGCTTCCATGTCGGGCATCGTCGCCCTTTTATCCGGCTTCATGAACAATGTGGGTGCCTTGGCTATTTTTATTCCCGTCGCCATTCAAATTGCCAGAAAAAACAACTATCCCCCTTCCCTGGTGCTAATGCCCATTGCCTTTTCCTCCCTGCTCGGAGGCATGACTACGCTCATTGGAACCCCTCCAAACATAATTATTGCCGCCTTCAGGACTACCAATGAAGTCCCAGCATTCGATATGTTTGACTTCGCCCCTGTAGGTGCAGGCCTGGCTATTGCCGGACTGATTTTTATTTCCCTGTTAGGCTGGCGAATGCTCCCTACCCGGAGGTCCAAACAGTCCGGGGAGGATTTATTCCAGATTAAAAATTATATCACCGAGGTGAGGATCACTGCCGATTCTGATTTGGTCAGTAAAAACATACAGCAACTTACCAACAATAAGGACATTGATGTCAAGGTGCTGGGAATACTCCGAAATAAGGAAAGAATACATGCGCCCGGACCTTACCACATGTTTAAAGAGGACGATATCCTTATCCTGGAATCCGGCACCGAAGATCTTAAAGAATTGGTCAGCAATTTTGACTTGGAAATGGTGGGGCATGAAGATTTCATTGAATCTGTAAAAGATAAATCCAAAATCATCATCACCGAAGGAATCATTCAGGCCAATTCCCCTCTGGTCGGTCAGACAGCCGCGAATTTGCACATGCGATCCAGATTTGATGTGAATTTGCTGGCCTTATCCCGGGGGGACCGGACCATAATCAAAAGAATTGACCATGAGGTATTCCGCTCCGGTGATGTCCTGATGCTTCAAATGCGGGATGAGCAACTATCGGAAACCCTGGACGAAATGAAATGCCTGCCATTGGCCAGCAGAAGCCTGGACATAGGAAAACCAAAACAAACGCTCCTTGCTATTGGCATCTTTGTTACGGCCATCATTTCTGCTGTTGCCGGTTGGCTACCGGTAGAAATTGCCTTCACATTAGCCGCCATGGCCATGGTCCTTACCAGGATTTTACCCCTAAAGGACTTTTATACCAGTATTGACTGGCCGGTTATCGTCCTGTTAGCCGCTATGATACCCGTAGGTGAGGCTTTTGAAACCAGCGGAGCAGCAGCAACGGTCACCAAGTTGATGTTGGCGTACTCGGATATTTTTCCTGCCTGGTCCATGCTATTGGTTATCATGCTGACCACCATGTTGCTTTCCGCCTTGATCAACAATGCCGCTACGGTGGTATTAATGGCTCCTATTGGGCTGCAGATCGCTTATAGTATGGAGCTTTCCGCCGATCCTTTTCTGATGAGTATTGCCGTAGGGGCATCTTCCTCCTTTTTGACACCCATTGGCCACCAATCCAATACCCTGGTAATGGGCCCCGGAGGTTACCGTTTTTCAGATTACATGAAACCCGGTTTACCCTTAACCCTGCTGGTGCTGGCACTGGGCGTGCCTCTGATTCTGTGGGTTTGGCCACTCTAGGACAGGACAAGAACTACCTGCGCTTATCGCAAAATGGCCCTGGGAAATCCAATAATAGCTGACTATTGGCCCGTTTTATCTATCGTAAACATCAGGTCAATTATTCCAGCCGGATAAATCTAGATTCCCTATTACTCAGCATCGATCTCCGATGCATACAATTTGAAAACCGGGTTGGGTTTGTGGCTAGACTCCATTAATGCCTTTAGTTCCTCTACCCGTTCCGGATATTGGTCTGCCAGATTGTTTTGTTCTCCGGGATCTTCTGCCAGGTTGTACAATTCAATGGGAGGATTTGCAACTTTGTTCAGATTGAGCCGAATGGCTTTCCAATCGCCTTTTCGAACCGCTTGTTTACCGCCTTGCTCGATAAACTCCCAATAAAGGTACTTGTGTTTGGCTTGCTCACCGGATCTCCCTAGTAAGGTGGGCGCAAACGAAATTCCGTCCGTTTTTTCAGGCAGTTCCGCCCCAGTCAGATCAGCCAGCGTGGCATACACATCCCAAAAAGCCGATGGATGATCCGTGCGACCCGACCGAATTTTCCCGGGCCAATTGGCAATCATAGGTACCCGAATGCCGCCTTCATATAAATCACGCTTGTGGCCCCGGAAAGGGCCGTTGCTATTGAAAAAATCCGGATCCGCTCCTCCTTCCAGGTGAGGACCGTTGTCGGAGGTGAATATCACCAGGGTATTTTCTCGTAAGCCTAACTGGTCCAGCTTCGTCAGGATCTCCCCCACCTGCTCGTCCAGTAGTTCGACCATGGCCACAAAAGCAGCCCTGGGGTTTTCCTGTGACATATAGCCTCCAATTTTGTAATTGGGCCCATCATCTACCCCTTCATACGGTGTCTCTTCAAACCGCCCCAGGTGCTCGGCCATTTGCGCCTCCGGAGCGATCAGTTCCGCATGGGGAATGATGCTGGGTACATATAGAAAAAAGGGATTGTTTTGGTTGTCATCTATAAACTTTAAGGTCTGTTCGTGGATCAGATTGGGCGCATAAAGCCCCAGGTCCTTACCGGCATTTTCTTCCAACACCACCGAGTCCTGGTTGTGCCAAAGGTGGTAGGGGTAGTAATTATGCCCCATTCGCTGGCAGTTGTATCCATAAAAAACATCCACCCCCTGGTTATTGGGGTCTCCTTCCGAACCGGGAAAACCCAATCCCCATTTACCAAAGGCACCTGTGGTGTAGCCGCTGGCTTTCAGGGATTCGAAAACGGTAAAAACGGAGTCCTGTAAGGGATACTGTCCTTCGGGTTTGATTTCGTAATTGCCGCGGACTGGTGCATGGCCGGTATGCAAGCCCGATACCAGGGTACTTCTGGAGGGTGCGCACACGGTAGACCCGGAATAATGAGCGGTAAAGAACATTCCATCCGCAGCTAGTTGGTCGATGTTTGGGGTGGCTATGTATTCTTGTCCGGTAAATCCCAAATCCCCATAGCCCAGGTCATCGGCGAGAATGTAGACGATATTGGGTTTAGGATCCTCAGCCTGGACGGTTTGATCAGTGGTGTTTGAGGAACAGGCATAAAATGCCAGTGCAGAAAGGCAGCAACAAATGGTACGATGCATGGATGGTTATTTTAGAGGACAATATGGCCGACAAATTACCAATTATTGACTCAAAAGAAAATAGCTGGGCGGTTTCATTGGTGTTAAAAGAAATTGAATTCGATTGAACAAGCTTGAGGGTAAATGAATTGAATTGTAGGACTAATTTTTTTGAACCGCAAACCGGATGAAATTGAGCTGGGCAAGCAGGAATGACGCAAGCGATACACGGTGGCATGATTATCGCAACAAGGTTCTAAAGAATCATAAAATCAAGAATTGGTGGAACTGGATAGAAAAAAATCTGATGATAAATCGAAAAAAATAGGGTTTAAATTTACTGAAAACCAAAAATATATGGTAACTTCTATCTATGAAAAATAAAACAAAGGAATAATATAAATATTTTAGGGAAGGGAAATCAGCCGATGGTTTTTGCCCATGGCTACGGTTGTGATCAGCATATGTGGCGATACATTACGCCTGCGTTTGAAGAAGATTACCAATTTATTTTGTTTGATCATGTGGGTTCTGGAAAATCAGATCAAAGTGCCTACGATTTTGAAAAATACGATTCCCTCCAAGGTTATGCGGATGACCTAATTGAAATTTGCGATGAACTGCAACTCAAGCAAGTGATTTTTGTAGGGCACTCTGTAAGTAGCATCATCGGAGCATTGGCTTCCATAAAAAGACCAGATCTTTTTGAAAAATTGGTATTGATAGGGCCTTCCCCTTGTTACATCAATAAGAACGGTTATTTTGGAGGCTTTACAGCACAGGATATCGATGAATTGGTAGAAACCTTAGAAAGTAACTACCTGGTTTGGTCAAGTTACATCACACCCGTAATTATCGGGAATCCGGAAATGCCGGAATATTCCGAAGAACTTAGGAACAGTTTTTGCAGTATGAATCCTGAAATCGCCAGGCACTTTGCAAAGGTGACTTTTCTGGGTGACAATAGGGAAGATTTATCGAAGGTTTTGACCTCCTCTTTGATCATCCAGTGTCATCCGGATGTAATCGCCCCGGTCAAAGTTGGAGAATTTGTTCACCAACAAATCCCTAATAGTACCTATGAACTCCTGGATGCTTCTGGTCACTGTCCACATCTTACGGCACCAGATAAAGTTATAACCCATATGCAAACCTTTCTAACTACACCGGATTGAATTTTCAGCCATTCATAGAGGATGCAGAAGACTTGTACCAAAACGCACCGTTTGGGTACATGACCATGCGTGAAGACGGATTAATCGTCAATATAAATGCCACATTGCTGGAATGGTTGGATTATCGACGAGATGAAATCGTCCGTCAAAAGTCATTTCAAGATTTATTGGGCATGGGAGAAAAAATTTATTTTGAAACACATATGATGCCCCTGCTTCAAATGCAAGGGGAGGTTTCCGAAATAAACCTATCCCTTAAAACCAAAGGCTTGACCAGGCTGCCAACGCTGATCAATGCCAGGCAAATTCTTAGCCAATCGGGTTCTCAGCCTGTTTATCGTTTTTCCGTGCTTGACATCACCCAGCGAAAACAATACGAGCTGGAACTAAAAAAAGCCAGAGAAAAGGCCGATCAAACGGTTTTACGGCTAAAACAGATCAACCAAGATCTTGAACAATTTGCCTACACCGCTTCCCATGATTTACAGGCTCCTCTAAATACCATATCCGGCTTAATTGGCTTGTTGGAAGAAAAGGGACAGTTCTCTCCCGGAAATAACGAGAGAAAATACTTTTCCCTGATCAAAAGTAATACCCAACGGATGAGACTAATGATCAAAGACCTGCTGGAATACTCCAAAATTGATGAAAATGAACTTAAATTTGAGTCCGTTTCTTTAAATGATGTCAGTGAATTTGCGCTGGAGATGATTAGGGATCAGGTAAATAAGGAAAATGCTACTTTTATAATTCCTGATTTGCCAAAAATTTACGGCTATAAAATCCAGTTGGTGAGGCTTTTTCAGAACCTTTTTAGCAATGCTATAAAATACCGATCCAATGAGGACCCGATCATAAAAGTAACCTATGAAGACAAAGGGGATAAAATCAAAGTTCTGGTCAATGACAATGGAATGGGTTTTGAAATGAAATATGCGGATCAAATATTTGGATTTATGAAAAGGCTACACTCCCATGACCGTATATCCGGAACAGGGATCGGACTTTCAGCCTGCAAACGGATACTTGAAATCCATGGTGGAACAATTGGCGCACAATCAGTCCCCGGTAAAGGCAGCACCTTTTTCTTCACCTTGCCAAAATTTCCCGATAAATAGGATTTCAAAGGTTGGCAACCTGCCGGCTGGATGGCTGCACTGATTTTGCTAAATACCATTTCCTCCAGCCGGTTAAAGAGGTAGGGGAATATTAGTGCGAACGAGAGACCAAAAAAACAGGCCTTACCCTAAAAAATCTTCCTTTTAAAAACCCTCAAGGTCGGCTCTCGGAATCTTTGAGGTCTTCCATTCCTCAAAAAGTTTTGTCTTCTTTAAATCACTAATTGAAAATTTATACGAAAGACGAGGTTTGGGAATAAACCTCAAAGATCTTTGGTGTTCTACTTCTCAAATTGCTCCTACTTGTCTTTTTCCAAGGTGATAATTACCACGCCGTTTTTCGCTTTTTCACCATATTTATCGATCGCCCATTTGTCTTTTATGACCGACATGCGTGAAATGTCCTCTGAATTTATTTTCTCCATATCTTCAATCTGAACCATTCCGTCAATTGTTGAAATTAACACCAACGGGCTGTTTTCAGAATCTACTGAAATTCTGAGTTTTACCTTTGAATTTTTGCTGGCATCACCAGCTGATTTGCTTTCAGTGCCATTGACAATATCCAATGGCCCAATAGTTAATGGCTTATTGGAAAAATCATATTTATCAATATTACTGAAACCTTTCAGTTCCGAAAGCTCTTTTTGCTGGGTTGCGCTGAGTTCATTTTTAATGGCAACCAAAGTGGATAACTTTTTTTTCTTCAATGAATTTTCTAAGCTTAATAC
>JAWLFL010000162.1:0-8844 GCA_041685605.1 Cyclobacterium sp.
CCTTCATAGAGTGCTATGAAAAGCGTGGTGGTATCTTTCCAGGCATCCACTACGTAGTCGTTTTCAATGTCTTTAAACCCTTCAAAATAATAGTCGCCGCCATCCGGACTTAACAAGTTTGCCGTATACCGCATCTTCTTTTGCCTGCTTTCTGCTTTTTCCTGAACAAAGAGATTAAACTCCCCTTGGTAGGCAGTCAATGCGTCTTCAAACAGTGATGGAACATTCATAGATCCCAACATGGCACCGGGGTGGTCCTCCCTGGCCACAAAATCATCCATATCCTCCGTTTGAATCGTAAGCGTAAATTCGAATGGGGTATTTTCGGCCTTTCCTTTTTCATAGCCTGCGTCAAAATCAGCTGTTTCACCCCAGCCGATGAAGCCCTTCATGGTTTCCGTAAATTGAACCCCCGTACCTGCGGGCTGTTCACCGGGAGATGCGCTATGTTTTTCCTCAAACCCATCTGATAGCTTGTACCGTTTTTCCCGAGCGATGAGCTCGCAGGCCCGTTCTGCCAGCGCACTGATGGTCAACAAAGGATTTGTGCCTACCGGTCTGGGTATGACCGCTCCATCCATGACGTACAATCCTTCATGCAGCGCATTTCCCGTTTCTCCTTCAAATACCTGCCCCTTATGATTCACGACGCCAAGATCCGCAGTGTCTGCCATGCCACAACCACCCAGGGGATGTACGGTTACCAGATCATAGTTCATTAATTGGTTCCAGGTGGGGTTGGGTATCTTGGTCCCTCCAAGTGCCTCGGTGGCTTGATACATTTCACCGTTTACCTTCTTGAAAATCTCCTGCTTTCCTACTCCCTCCCAATTGATGGTCAGTTTGCCCTCGGCATTCATTTTTAGGGTACCATTGCCATCATCATGGGTCATTACCAGGTACACCTGACTTCGCGCCAACGCGCCATGAAAGGGGCCCAAAAACAGGCTTCGGATTTCACGCCATTTTTCTTTAAAATAATCGATAAATCCCCTATCCGAATCCCTTCCCACCAGACGGGAAAAAGTAAAGAGAGCTTTGGGCATGAGGCTGCGGATAGGGCCCGGAATGGTTCCTTCTTCGAGGGTCATCCCATCTTCCAGCTTCTCACGCTCCCGCAGGTCAATGACACTGGTAATACAGGGACCCACATTGGCGACCTGCTCGGTTCCTTTTTTCCCGAGCCCGATACCATTGATACGTACATCGTTATTATAACCAAAACCTAAAACATCTCCATTTCCCGTAAACCGATGCCCCAATTTTTTGGACACCTTCAGCCCTATTTTGGCGGACCGCAGCAGAATTTCGGTAGAGCCCAGGGAACCTGCGCCAAGAATTACATTTTTTGCTTTAACAAATAACAACGGTGCATCAAATAAGTCCCTACCTATACCGATCGGATGGAAATATACCTGCCAGTGGTCCTTACCTTTTTTAATATGCCGGACATTAATCTCCGTGAAAATTTCTGCCCCGTGGGAACAAGCATCGGGGAGGTAATTCATCGCAGTGGTATTCTTCGCTCCGATGTTACAGCCGGTCACACAATCCCCGCAATTCGTACATTTGGGTTGGTATACACCCACATGATTGGTTTGATCTTTGAAATTTACATTGATATCGAGCAGCCGAAAAGGAGCCGACATGTGGGCTGCCGATTTTCTCATCGCCTCAGTCTTTTTCAGCAGCGGATATCCATCTTTCTGTTCGGGGTATGGATTTGGCCTTAACATTTCTCGGGCTCGGGAAACTCCCCGCTTGAATGAATCCAAGTCCTCCCGAATGGCCTGGGGCCAGACCTTGTCATCCATTACTCTCGGCTCAGGTTCAATGGATACATTGGCATTTACCAGAGAAGTACCGCCCAGTCCACAGCCTTTAAAGACATTGATACCACTGCCCATGGTAAATTCGTACAAGCCGTTTTTTTCCAGGTTGCCCGATTTTCCACCGATAAAGTTCATTTCTCCGGAGGCCTTAAATAGCGTATCGGGAAATTCTCCCGGCAAAAATTCCTTGCCTTTCTCAAAGAGGCAGACCGACTGACCACACCTTGCCATTCGGGATGCGGCGATACTTCCACCATATCCTGAGCCAATGACCAGGTAGTCATAGGAGGATTTGAGGGCGGTTAATGGTTTAGCTAATCGTTTCATTTTTTATAACTATTGGATCTTCAATCAATTCATAGGATATAGGTCCCCCTTCGAATCTTGGATTTTCTTCAGTACCCGTGTTTTTCCAATTGCGTACCACCTTTTTCAGACCGATAGGATAAATGGTTACGCCTTCCCTGGAGATTGAGAGACGTAAGAAATTTTTATACCCCTCCCGGCGATAGGACGAGGATGCTTCGGTAATGTGATTTTTTAAAACTAAAACACTAAAGGTAAGGTATACACCAAATAGTATTCCGCTGATAATGCCCCCTACCAATATCATTTCTGCCATGAATAGTAAAACCTGGTCGGGATTATTTACCCCCATACTCAAAGCACCAAGATTGGTAAAGGAAAATAGCCAAAGTAGAAAATAAAAATTCATCAAATGCAACCCTCCGTGAATGGCACCGGCGATGTAATTCAGGTTTTTCCTTCCCGACTTGGTATCTGTAAAAAGGAGTATCCCAATAAACAGCAGTAAATTTAGAAACAATGCCGCAGGGTGATGACTGATCCCGGAAATAATGACCCCAAAAAACTCTGAAATATCCCCGTTTAATAGGTCCAGGCCGGCCATTTTCTCCATAAAGGATTCCGCACCTTCCTCATTCGACTGAAGTATCCAGCTGGTAAACGTATGAAAGATACCGAAGAAAAAAAGCATGGTAAGGCTAAAATAGGGGAAAATCAAGTTGAGAAAACTCAGTTTAACCGAATCCTCTTTTGAAGGAAAGATTTTTTTTAATGCCGTAGGTTGTCCTTTCAGGCTTTCGATTTCCGTTTTTAGGGTATGGGTTGGATGCATAAAGGCCCCTCCTCCCCCGGCTGTAATTAATTGACAAGGGCTTTCTTTCCCGTTTAACGTTTCATACCGGGCATAGTGGTGAAGGTCGCCGGTAAGGATGGCTATTACTTCCAGGGATTTATTTTTTTCTTCGTATTCCGGTTCCCCTTTACCAAAAAGTACCCGGTCAATGAAAAACTGCAAGCGATCAAATGACCCGTTTTTTTCATCAAAAGACTTGTAAACCCAGGAAGGCTCCGCGGTGCACAAAATGACTTTACTTTGGCTGGTGAAATGTTGCCTGGCAATTTCCCTAAAGTAACAGATCTGCGGGTAATCTATATCCGCATTCAGTTGCACATCTATCCCTACCAGCCAATTATCATGAGGCAATTTTAGCGCAAAATAACTCCTGTTTTGTTGCGTTTGCCAGTTGCCAAGGGAACGCTTTTGTGTAAATAATCGAAGAAAATTGGTCAATCCATCGTACCAGTCGTGATTTCCGGGAACTGCAAAGACATCTGGTCGGTTGGAGTCATTTTCATCTTTGGGAAAAGCGGCATTATAAGGGCCTCGAAGACGGTTGTTGTACTCGATAGGCTCCGGTGTTGGATACACCTCATCGCCTCCCATTATCAGCACTTCTCCCCTTTTCAAGGACTTGCCCCTCAAAGTCAATGATTCTTTGGCCAATAAATCTGCCAAGGTAAAGGTAGGATTGAACCCATCTCCCAAATCTGAAATAAAGTCCAGCCACATTTCCTCCCTATCCGAATAGTCATAAAACTGGATTTCCTGATCCAGGGCTGCCTGGAGCTCCCGCCTATCGGCAAAATTTCCGAATACGGAAGAAAGCACCGTTTTGACACCTGTGAAGGCTAATTGCTTGGGGTCATACCAATTGACCATCGGTTTTCTTTCAAACTTCATTATACAATATTTTTTTTAACATTTTAAATTTAAACCCCATTCCTCCGCCCGCTCCGTCACTCTTCTTTGCCAATGCCCTCCAAAATCCCTTTATTCTGGATGAAAAGGACTGAAAGAGGGTACCTTCCATAGCGATTTCCGGATCCGCATCCCCTTTGAGATACAAGACCAGCTCCAGCTCCTTAAGGTCCATCCCTAGCATCCAATGCCAGGGACTATTGGCACGGAACCGGGCCACTACCAGGTATACCCTGTTTTCGATCATCATACTCGTTTCTATTTCATAAATAGAAAGTCCGGATGCGTTCGTTTTTCGTCGAACCCGCGTCTCAAACCCACTGTACTCGCGATCTAAATGCGCAATAAAAAGACTGGTAAAAACATCCATTCGCCCATTTTCAGGTAAATCAGCATACCGTAAAAATACATACATCGATACCCGATCGACCTGTTCTTTCCAGGCCAATTCGCCAGAAAACTGAAGCCGAAATCCAAGGTAATTCCCGATAGCAGGTGTGCTCGTCAAACCCTCATTCAACTGGGCACCGGCTTCAGGGATATCCGACAGGTATTTTTTAGCATCCTGGTATCCCATATTTATCAGGTCTCTGGAAGTAATTTTATGGAAAAATAAATCCGGATCAAGGGGAAGGGGAAGCGGCGGGTGTATGAGGTGAACTTTAATTGGCCGCTGCTGCCCGAATTCAGACTCCCCTCTTTGGATTCCCTTATTAATCCATTTTATTTGTTCAAATTCTTCCCATAAGGCTCCATTCGCACTCATTTCAATGGAATGCACATATTGATTCAATGCCCCTGAAAAATACTCGGGGTGGTTCCCAATTCCCCAAACAACCCAAATTTCTTCCGCACCCCTTCTAACTGCTTCCATAAGGTGGGCATCTTTGATCCAAACGGCATCAATAAACCACTCGTCGGCTACTTTTAATGCCGGCATCACAATGGGTAATGAAATTCCTGCCAACAGGTGATTTTCATGAAGGCTCTTCGAAGGAATGGCCTGAACCACTTTCTTCGAAAAGTTACACAGGGAGAAGGTGATGGGAAGTCCTTTTTCTCTTATCGCATCCATTCGAATTTGAAAATGGGGTAGCACCCTGGTTCGAATGGTATCCGTATCGCCCATTCCTTTTAGTTTCCAGGGGGTTAAATAATCCTTGAATCCAACCGGAGAAACAAAATGGGTTAGATTTAAACGGATCCAGTTATTACTCAAATCATCCACCTGCTGCCCTGATGCCAGCATCGCTGCATTGAAGATGCCTCCGGAGGTACCGTCCACATGATTGAATTCCAGCCCTTCCTCTTCCAACGCCTTCAATACTCCCACCTGATAAGCCACCCTTATGCCGCCGCCTGACAAAATCAGTGACCTTTTTACATCCGTCTCATTATGGGTTTCTTCTATCAACATTGGTTTTGGTTGTCAGCGAAAGCAGTTTGTATAAATAAAACAAGCCATTAAAATTCATCGGTATCTGACCGGAGTATTTTCAGGTAGAGTAAAAAAACAATCCCTGAAAACAAATCAAAAATGGCTACTCCTAAGGCCAGGGCAGAAAACAATCCCTTAAAAACACCAATCGCCACGGCGATAAATGCTCCAAATTTTTGAATGGCAGACCAGAGAATGATCTGCCTATTGCTTACGGAACTGTAGACAGCATGTAAGACCATACCCCCAAAAAGGGCCATAAACATCCCAACAATGGCGAAGAAATGGGCGGCTTCCGGACTGCTACCGGTTTTTCCCACAAAACCCAGAATAAACGTAGGTTTTACTAACTGAATCAATCCGGAAAAAAGGGTGATAAAGCCTATTAATACCACCAAAAGCTCGATGTATCGGGTGGAAATGCCGAAGATTTTATCTTTATTCATGGGTTTTCTGTTGATGGGTTGGTTTTGCTTTAGCAATAAAGAAATACATGGTAATTCCCCACATAAGCGTCAGGATTATCCAGCGGATGTCATTTAGCCACATCCATTCCTGGAGCAGTACCTGGAGGCTCGCTTCGTCGCTTACCCCAGCCTTAAATTGATTGTTGATGTCCTCTATATAAGCTTGCTGCACAATAACAGGAGCCAAAAGCCCGGGTATCCAGGCAAGCGGAACCCAACGGAGTCCCGTGTTCCATTCCGAGATCAGCATGATCACCAATGCAGCGGCCATAAGGGGAATCGTGATGAAAAAAAAATTCGTTGCCAAATCCGTCTGTGGGATAATGGCATCGTAGTAATTGTCGAGCGTTAGGGTATTGGGGTAATTGGGAAACCAAAAGAAATGCAGGGACCAAAACATCCCTAAATAAATGGATGCACAAAAGAAAATATAGGCATTATTCAGGTCAAGGAGGGTTTTTTTGATAGGGTTCATGATAGTGCTAGACTAATGGGTTTGGATTCGAAATTTCTCGTAATCGGTAATCGAAGGCGGCGGCAGCCATTCCTCGCTAAAACCAAGTGGATAGACTGTTTCCAGCCCTTCCGGCATGCTTTCAGGCGGATCTTCATACGTCATAAACCAGCATTGGAAATGGTCATCCAGGATACCATTCGTTTCAGGCATAAAGGTGGTAAAAAAGGGGTCTGGGTTTAAGTCAATATGCTGCAGGGATGCTACCCGGGGATGGTCACCGATAAAGAGCTTCCCCTTTGCTTTTCCGAATAAGTTGATTCCCGCCTTGGATTCGAAATAAATGTAGGAGGCCATCAGCATGTTCCGAAACCGGCAATAATTCGTTGCTCCCACTTTTAATTTGATGGAAGGTGAACGGGGTTTTTCGATTTCTATTCGAAAGGCAAACTGCCCATCTTTTTCATACTGGCTACTCACTTTTTCCGGACTTTCTATAAAATCCAGGTTGGCCTGATGTTTGGGCATACCCCATATTCCCTTGCCCCCTTTTACTGAAATCTCACTACTTACCGGCAAATCCAGAATGTATTGACCTGTTCCATAATATCCCAGTAAAATAGAATTTAAAAATCGTGGAGCCGGCTTGGACCCATGGGTGCATGCGATGGCTATACTATATTCAATGTACTTTCCGATGCTGGTATCCAGGTAATTAATGACGGTGATTAACAGTGCTGCTCTTCCATTCGGCAGCTTTAATGCATGTATTTCATTGCCGGGCAACAACTCATTGGCTTTCTCCCAATCACAGGAAAAACCAGCCATTAATGCTGGCGACCGGGATGAGCTTACGGGCATTTGGTAGGGTATTCCGTCTACATGGGCGTATCTTCCGGTGTATCGTTTGATTCTCTTGGGGGGCATAGCTGGGAATTATCCAAGTTCTAATTCATTGATCATTTTTGGAAACACATCAATGTGTGCATTTTTTCCGAAAAATACATCCAAATGACTGTAGCCTTCCAATAGGTACAACTTGTGGAAGTCTGGCTTCGTACTTTCCAGAAACCGAAATGTTTTTTCCTGGCTTTCTGATAAAAAACATTTGTTCTTTTTCCCCCCAAACAATACCATTCTGGCCGCTGTTTTGGGAGGTTCCGATACATAATCACGATCTTCATCATTATCGGGTGTCAATGCTCCGTTCCGCACACATTTTTGCATGTGCCTGAAAAAGGAAAGGGGAACATGCGCAAACTCATACTGTATCCATTTCTTGGTTTTCTCATCCAGATTTTCCAATTCCCAGAGGGCTGGGAAACCGGAACCATAAGTAAAGCTAACCATTTTACCCACCGTAGAGTCCTTTTCCCAGTGGGTGGCTTTTACAAAATTCAAAATAACTTTAGATTTAAAATCGGGAGCTGCAAGGCCCCACTGAGGATCGAAATAGTCGAAAAACCGACTTACTATGGGAACCAATAGGTTCAACTTGAATTTAGAAAAGGCCGGAACGATCGGATGTAGCGATACCGCATTGCTAATAATCAATTTTACTTCCGGAATCAACCCCATAACGGCCGACATCATAAAACTGGTGCTGCCCTGACAGTGAATAATCGCTTTTATCTCTTTTGAACCGGTAAGTTCGCTCACTTTTTTCACGGCTGCCGGATGATCATTTCGGGCTACCTGATCCAGGTTCCACTCGTTAGGTTCCAGGTGAATACTCCCCCTCCAATTCTCTAACCAAACGTCATATCCTTCTTCTGCCAGTTGAAATATAATATTGTTCTTAGAAGGAGGATTAAAGATATTACCACTTACACCGGCACCATGCACCAGCATGACCGGTCCTTTAGTAGCTTTATTTGACTTAAGACGCTTCAAATCACATTTAAAGCCATCTAATGCCTCAAATTCTATGGTCTCAAAATAAGCTGTCATATGAATTGTTTTTCACAGGATTAATTTAACAAAATAAAATCAATTCTTCATGTAAATTTCCGGGATTTTTACCAATTAAAATAAGGGGTATCCATCAAATTCCATGCATCTGACGGTATCAATAAATATTCTATCTTTGATTCAAACTAATAAAATTTAGACGATGAAGCGAATACTTATCCCTTCTGCCATGCTGTTAATAAGCGTGATGAGCTGCAGATCAGACCTTAATCCTTCGCAGGAACAGGATATCCGGGAAATAAAAGCCATGAGCCAGGCGAGGGCTGATGCCTTTAATGTGGGCGATGCGGCTGCTATTGCCACTCATTTTACCACAGAGGCGGTTCTGATGGCTCCAAATACCCCCCCAAAAATAGGTCCTGAAGCCGTAGAAGCGTATTATCAGGAAATTTTCGATAACTATAGAACAGGTTTAGAAAGCGGATATGAAGCCGTTCGGGTTGACGGAGATTTGGCTTTTGGCAGGGGCTTTGCCAAGGTTACCCTCTTCTCCAAAACAACTGGAGACACCACCTACGCTACCTCTAAATACTTGAATATCCTGGAAAGACAGCCCGATGGAAGCTGGAAGACAACCCATGATATTTGGAACGCTAATGAATAACGAACCAAATGAC
>JAWLFL010000163.1:0-8747 GCA_041685605.1 Cyclobacterium sp.
GCCACCGAAACAAACATGTTCAAATCAGTATACATGTCAGTAAAGGAGAAATTGGTCCAGCTATAATACCTTCGTGGGAATCCGGCAATACCGATATAGTGCATAGGGAAGAAAACCATGTACACCCCAACAAAAGTTAGCCAAAAGTGTACGTGCCCTAATTTCTCGTCCATCATTCTACCAAACATCTTCGGAAACCAGTGATAAACACCCGCCATCATTCCAAAGAAAGAAGCGGCTCCCATTACCAGGTGAAAATGGGCCACGACAAAGTACGTGTCGTGCAGTTGGATATCAATAGCTGAGTTACCCAAGAAAATGCCCGTTAATCCTCCTGATATAAAGAACGACACCAATCCAATCGAAAAGAGCATCCCGGGCGTAAAGCGAAGGTTACCTCTCCACAACGTAGTCAAATAGTTAAATACTTTTACAGCGGAAGGAACCGCAATAATAAGCGTCAGGAACATAAAGATGGAGCCCAGAAACGGATTCAATCCAGAGACAAACATATGATGCGCCCATACCACAAAGGAAAGGATGGTAATCCCCAACATGGAGATAATCATGGCCTTGTACCCAAAAATTGGCTTTCTTGCATTAGTGGCTATCACCTCAGAAGTAATGCCCAAGGCTGGCAACAATACAATATACACTTCAGGATGTCCCAAAAACCAAAACAGGTGTTGGTACAATACAGCACTTCCGCCTGTGTTGGGGAGTGCTTCCCCTCCAATGTAAATATCGGACAGGTAAAAGCTCGTACCGAAACTCCGGTCAAATACCAACAGCAAGGCAGCAGAGAATAAAACCGGGAACGATAACAATCCAATCACTGCGGTTAGGAAGAATGCCCAGATAGTTAGGGGCAGTCTGGAAAAGGACATGCCTTTCGTCCTGAGGTTAATGACAGTCGTAATATAGTTGATCCCCCCCATCAACGATGAGGCAATAAAGAAGGTCATGGCAATTAACCACAAGGTCATACCCAGCCCGGAACCCGGAATAGCCTGTTCCAGCGCTGACAAAGGAGGATATACCACCCAACCACCGGCAGCAGGTCCTTTTTCAAGAAACAAAGAAGCAAACATGATCACTCCTGAAATAAAGAAGAACCAGTACGATAGCATGTTCATGAACCCGGAGGCCATATCCCTGGCACCAATCTGCAGCGGGATCAGAAAGTTTGAGAACGTTCCACTTAAACCCGCCGTCAAAACAAAGAATACCATGATGGTACCGTGCATGGTTACCAGTGCCAGGTAAAAATTGGGATCCAATTTACCAGTGGCATCAATCCAACCTCCCAAAATAGGCCTGAGGAAAGACAAATCCATTTCTGGAAAACCAAGCTGCAGTCTGAATAGCACTGATAACAACCCTCCAATGAATGCCCAAAACATCCCGGAAATCAGGTATTGTTTGGCAATCATCTTATGGTCAGTGGAAAATATATACTTCGTTATGAAGTTATCTTTGTGCTCATGGTCATGATGATCGTGATTCGAAACATCATGTGCTGAAACGTTTGCTACTGCCATGTTATATGTAATTTATCAATTAGTTTTATTCTTCGTTTATGTAGATGTCTGCCAATTCTTTTAATTCAGCAGGCAAGTCAGCAACCAATTCCGGATTCCGTTTAATAAATGGCTCCTGTTCGGCTACCCATTTCCGATACTCATCCGGCTCGACTACTTCGATCACCCGTTTCATGGAAAAGTGACCATTTCCACAAACCTCCGTACAAGCGATTTCGAATTCAAATTCTTCGTCTCCCAATTCCTGCCTCATTTCAGCAGTGGTCTTATTAGGAACAAACCAAAAGCGCGTCGGCATACCGGGTACGGCATCCATCTTCAATCGCATATGGGGTGCGAAAACCGAATGCAATACATCTCTTGCCCTTATTTTGAACAAAACCGGCTCTCCTTTTGGTATCACAACTTTCTGAGCTGCGAAGTCATCAAATGAATTCTTGTCGGTAAAATCGATACCCCTGGAATTAGTGGCCGTTGTTAATCGGTAATCATAATCACCCAACTGGTTATCGGGACCAGGATATCGAATATCCCATGCAAATTGGTACCCCATAAGTTCAACCACGTGGGCATCCTCTGGTGCAGGGCTGGTAATATCGGACCAGGCTTTCCATCCCGACACAACCAATACGGTCAATACGACGGCAGGAACCAATGTCCATATTACCTCCAATTTGTTATTATCGGGATAATAGGCAGCTCTTTTATTCTCCTTGTACTGGTAATGATAACTGAACCAAAACAGCAAAATATGGGTAAGAATAAATATAAAACCGGTAACGGCCATGGTAATCCAGAAGAGCCGATCGGTGACAACACCGTGTTCAGAGGCGATAGGCAATTGGTAATTATCAAATTCTTTGAATGAATACCAAAACATCAACCCACCTGCTCCGATAAGAAAAACCATGAATAACATGGCGTTGACTTTATTGCTGGTAGTGGCTATCTTTTTATCAGAGCCTTTGGCAACCGAAATCAGAGTCTGAATTCTGTAAACCATCCAAATCACCAGAATCAGGAGTATTACACCAATAGAAATAAGTAGTCCGTACATAATTTATAACTGTTTCGGAATGTAATTAAATGTGATGATGATAGCTTTCTTCCAACATGGGATGGTTTTTGGCAATCAGATTATGTTTCGAGAGATTACTCAAAGCCACGAAAGCAAATGCAGATCCGTAAACGAGCAACATCCCCAATTCCATCAATCCGACTCCGCCATTGTGCCCGAGTGTTCCTGGCTGTACCATCAGAAAGAAATCAATCCAATGTCCCAAAATAATGAGTGTACAAACCAATTTTAGGAAGATATTGTGCCTTTTTGCATCTCTTGTCATAAGAACAAGAAAGGGTAAAACAAAGTTTAGCACAATATTTACAAATATGTACGGTCCATACACGTCACTAGAAAGCCTTTCGATAAAGTATACTGACTCCTCCGGAATATTGGCATAATAAATCAAAAGGAACTGGGAAAACCAGATATACGTCCAGAAAATGGAAAACGCAAAAACGAATTTTCCCAAATCATGGATATGGTTTTGATTAACCATCTCCAGGTACCCCTGGTCCTTAAGAAAAATAGTTACCAGGGTAATGGCCGATAGTCCGGCTACAAACCAGGAGGCAAATACATACCAGCCAAATAAGGTGGAAAACCAGTGCGTGTCAATGGACATCACCCAATCCCATGCGCTGATGGAGGAGGAAACGGCAAAGAAAACCAGGAAGATAGCTGACCATTTTCTTATCGTATACCAGTAGGAGGTTCCTCCTTGTAAATCTTCTTCGTAAGACAGGGATTTCAACTTATTGAAAAAGAAAACCCAAAAACCAAAAAACAGCACCATTCGCACGATGTAGAAGATGGGAAAGGTCCCTTTCTCCATCGGCCAGTAGAAAAAGCTGCCTTTTCCATCAATAATTCGATCGTATTCTGCGCTGGTTTTGTCAAACACGTAGCTATGCGTCCAGTGGAAAAGGTCATGGTTGGCAATGAAAAAGGTCACCAACATCAAAACAGCTGCTATGGGGAGCCAGTAACCAAAAGAAAGCATGATCCGTAACAGGGCAGTAGACCAGCCCGCCTGTGAGGCGTATTGAATGGCAAAGAAGAAAACACCGATGATGGCTATTCCTGTGAAATACACATTATTGATCCATAGATTGGCAAATAATCGCTGGGTCCAGTGGAAAGCATGCCCTCCTTCTTCTGCATGATCCCCACCCAGTGCGGCTGCAAGTATTCCAAGGACTAACAGTAATACGCCAATGCCACCCAGAATGAAAATCACTTTTTTTACCGCATCGGTAAAATCAAATTTTTGATCCAAATTGTAATTTTTTACCTGTGCCATTATTGCGTCTGAATTTCTTGTTTAACATAGTGTACAATTTTCCACCTTCTGTCAGCCGTAATCTGGGAACCATGAGCACCCATCCTGCCTTTGCCATGGGTAATGACATGAAAAATATGGCCTTCCGGTAAGTCAATGTAGGCTCCACCTTTCAAATTGGCAACACCACCAATTACCATTCCTACCTTGCCATCTCCTTCTCCTCCGGTGCCATGGCAGGAAGAACAGTATTGGATATAGAGTTCCTCTCCTTCGGCAAGTACCTGATCGTCCAATTCGATGGGGTTCTCTACAAGAGCGGCCCCTTCCAGATCAGCTACCCTAAGTCGGTAGGGCAATATACCCCGTGGATCTCTCGGTACGGTATTGGGAACAGGCATACGCATGTTCATCTTGTGTTGATTGTTGGGGCTGCTATTGTAAAATTCTCCCTTGCCATCTTCCCGGTTCGAAAGCCACATGCCTTCTTCTTCGTTCGGAATCTGGCTCAATGGCTCATAGGGTATCGAATGATACATCTGTGGGGCATACTCAGTCCCGGGATAATCTCCTTCTGCAGCACAGGAAGCCATTCCAAGTGAAATCCCAACCACTGCCAGGCTATATATGGATGTTACTATTTTCATTTGATAGCGATTACTTAGTCAAAACTTTTACTATTCACTTCAGTGGCTCCGGATGTCTTTAATGCGTCCTTGATTTTTTCCAAATCCACAGAAGCGTTCGTTGCGATATCTATGGCCATGACGTGTTTGTCATCGGTACTTCTCAAATCATAGATCCTTGGTTGTCCCCAGGGCTTCAGATTGCTACTGATCATAAATACACCTACCATTCCAAATGCTGCCAAAAGTACCGTCAATTCAAACGTCACGGGAATGAAGTCCGGAAAAGCAGCGTGGTCCTTACCTCCAATGATCATGGGCCAGTCAAATTTCATCATGTAAAACTGCATGGTCAGTGCCAGTGTCGTTCCCAGTACGCCGAACAAAAAGGCCGCAATGGGTAGACTACTTCTTTTGTATCCTAATTCTTCATCCAATCCGTGAACCGGATAGGGAGAGAACACTTCGTGGATTCGAATCCCGGTTGCACGCACCTCTTTAACGGCATTCAGCAGAATGTCTTCATCATCAAAGATCCCCAGGATAAAATGCTTGTCTCTTTCCATGATTAGTTAATTTTTTTTTCAGATGATGATTTCAAAACTGCCTTTACTTCCGCCATGTTGATCACCGGGAAAAATTTGGCAAACAATAGGAAGGCGGTAAAAAAGAAGCCAAAGGTAAAGAGATAGACGCCTACATCGGTGATCGTAGGATAGAACATTACCCAGGAAGAGGGTAGAAAGTCCCGATGCAGGGAGGTCACGATAATCACGAACCGCTCAAACCACATCCCAATATTCACTACCAGTGAAAGGATAAACGTAGCAGCAATAGAGGTTCGGATTTTTTTGAACCAGAATAGTTGTGGAGAAATCACGTTACAGGTCATCATGGACCAGTAAGCCCACCAATAAGGACCGAACATCCGGTTCACAAAAGCATACTGCTCAGCAGCTACTCCTGAATACCAAGCCATAAAAAACTCGGTAATGTAGGCAATCCCTACAATAGAGCCTGTGATGATAATTACGATATTCATCAATTCGATGTGCCCTATGGTAATGTAATCCTCTAGTTTGAACACCTTACGGGTAACGATCATTAGGGTGAGCACCATCGCAAAACCGGAGAAAATAGCACCGGCCACAAAATAAGGCGGGAAGATGGTGGTATGCCATCCCGGTATGACCGACGTGGCAAAATCAAAGGATACAATCGTGTGCACGGAAAGCACCAAAGGGGTGGCCAAACCAGCTAAGATCAGGGAAACGCTTTCATAGTGCATCCAGGTTTTCGCAGCCCCGTCCCAGCCAAAGCTTAGTGCCCCGTAGATAGTTTTACGCAAACCGCTTGCTCGATCACGAATGGTAGCAAAATCAGGGATCAATCCGATATACCAAAAGACCAGGGAAACAGCAAAATAGGTGGATATCGCAAACACGTCCCAAAGCAGCGGAGAATTAAAATTTACCCATAAAGACCCATACGTATTGGGTAAGGGCAAGGCCCAAATCGCTCCAACCCAAGGTCTCCCCATGTGGATCAACGGAAAAAGGGCCGCACAAATAACCGCGAATATGGTCATGGCTTCGGCAGCACGGTTAATGGATGTTCTCCATTTTTGCCTGAACAACAATAGTACCGCCGAAATAAGGGTACCGGCGTGGCCAATTCCCACCCACCAAACGAAATTGGTGATATCCCAGGCCCAGCCTACGGTTTTGTTCAGGCCCCACATGCCAATGCCTTCCCAAAGCGTAGCTACCAGGGCCAAACTGCCTATCAAAAGTGCACCTAAGGAGACCGCCAACCCAAGCAGCCACCCTACGGTGGGCTTTCCTTCTACGTGCCTGGCGATATCATTGGTAACGTCCTTGTATGTCTTACCGCCGGTGACCAGCGGATCGCGTACGGGTGAAGTAACCTGCATATTTTATCGATTTATTTTTTAAGCTTCGTTTTTGTCCTTATTTCTGATCTTGGTAAAATACCAAACATTGGGGCTAACATTAATTTCCTCCAGCACATGGTAGGCCCTTTCCTCATTGACCTCCTTGATCGCTTCCATTGAATTTTCCTCAATCTTGAGCATTTTGGATACCTTGGAATTGGAATCGTTCATGTCGCCAAATACGAGGGCTTCGGTGGGACAAGCCACGGCACAGGCTACGTTTATGTCTCCATCCTTTACTTCTCTCTTTTCACGCTTAGCAGTAAGTTTACCGGCCTGGATGCGTTGCACACACATGGAACACTTTTCCATCACCCCTCTGGCTCTTACCGTTACATCCGGATTAAGGACCATTTTACCCAAATCATCATTTTGGGCGGTATTCACACCCGCAAAATCTTTATTGTCGTGGTACTTAAACCAGTTAAACCTTCGAACTTTATAAGGACAGTTATTGGCACAATAACGGGTACCGATACAGCGATTATAGGTCATCTGGTTCAGCCCCTCGGAACTATGCGTAGTGGCTACCACCGGACACACCGTCTCACAAGGAGCATTATTACAATGCTGACACATCATCGGCTGGAACGTCACTTCCGGATTGTCGGCAGCCTCCTCTAACTCTTTATACGAATCGGCCGTTTCCGGTGAACTGTAGTACCGATCTATTCGGATCCAGGCCATTTCCCGGCGATTCAGAACTTCTTCTTTGCCGACCACGGCCACGTTATTTTCCACCTGACAGGCCACCGTACAGGCGGCGCAGCCAATACAAGAATTCATATCAATGGCCAGTCCCCAGTGGTGCATGCTGTATTTGTGCCCGGACCATAGGGATATTTTACTGGGCTTTACGAATTCTCCATCTTTGTAAATTTCCGGATGGTACCTTCCGGCACTAGCATCCTCTTTGTACTCGCCCAAGGTCGCTTCCTGAATGACGAAATCCCTTCCCATGTACGTTTGATGGGTTTGGGTCTGCGCAATACGGTAGGACTCTCCGCTGAGACTAACGCTTACACCTTCCGTTACATCGTAACTAACGTAACCATTACTGCTGTTCAGCAGTGCGTAAGCATTTACGCCCAACCCATCGGCCACCCTACCGGCGGCTGTACGTCCGTACCCCAGTGCCAGACCAAAAGTGCCTTCCGCCTGTCCTGGCTGCACCAGAATGGGGACTGTAAAAGAAACGCCATTGGCCGAAACATTGGCCATTTGGGTGGCTCCTTCTTTCATTTGCAATCCGTTATCGTTGGCCCATTTTTGGGAAACGGTAAGGTAATTATCCCAGGTAGCTTTGGAAATCGGATCGGGCATTTCATGCAACCAGGGGTTGTTGGCAAACGTACCGGAACCAATACCTACTTTGGCATAAATTGCCAACTCGGATCCTGAACCTTGTGCCTGATACGTCTTTCCGATCGCAGCAACCGCCGCTGAAATATCTCCTGCTGCAGAAACGGTTTCTTCTTCCCCTTCCATTCCTTCGGCTTCCGAAGCCTGATATACGCCGTCATGCAGGCAATTATCCCAAAAGGACTGAAAATCACTGCCCTCTCCAAGCCCTTCGTGCAGGGCCTGCCAATCTTCTCTGATAAAGTCGTAATAAGAAGTCGAATTGCCAGCCCATTTTAAAAAGCTTTCCTGCGCCTGACGCGTATTAAATAATGGAGTAATGGTAGGTTGAGCCAGGCTGTATAGACCCTTCTTGGGCCTGAAATCATTCCAGGATTCAAGGTAGTGGTGATCCGGAGTCAGGTATTGAACCAGAGCGGACGTTTCGTTTTTAACCTCTGCCGTGGATACGGATACGTTGGCTTTTGCAATCCCGTCCGCCAGTGCCTGCCCTCCAGCAAAATCATACACCGGGTTGCAGTTATAAAAAATAATGCCCCCTACACTTCCATTATTCAATTCGCTGACCAATTGGCTCATGCGCTGATCATCTCCTTTTCGGAAATACACCGGATTTTGAAAATCTACCGTGGAACCCGTATTCCCTAATAATTCGTTGATGGCGTGGATGATTACCTGCACATTCGGGTCATTCGAACCGGATACCACCAGGCTGTTTCCTCTGTTGGCCCACAATTCATCTGCTGCCCTGGACAGGTGAAGTACATCCAGGTTAGCACCGCCGGCACTACTAGCACCTGCCTTTCCGGCAATCATATTATAAAGCGACAATACCGCCAAACCGCTTTGCGAAGGGGTAAGGGGGGTTCGATAATCGGCATTTGCGCCTGTCAGAGACAGATTGGATTCAAACTGGAAATGC
>JAWLFL010000164.1:0-8743 GCA_041685605.1 Cyclobacterium sp.
GTAAATCGTAGATTTTTTTTCCATTAAAAATTTTTGAAACAAAAAATTTGTTTTTTAAATACAGATATACGTTTTTTGAATTCGGGTAGGTTTTAGTTGTTAAGCTAATTGAATTCTGTCGTGCTTGTGTCAGGGTACTATTACTGTCTGCTGATGCCCATCCGAAAAGTAGGTCTATCACTTTATTTTCATTCCAATGAAACACCGTTATCTGTCTTATTCATTCTTTCTCTTGCTGTTATTTTTTAACACGGCAGAAATTTCAATTAACGTAGCTCGTACTCATTCCCCATTATTTGGCGACGTGCTTCCCATGGAAGATTCCCAACCGGAAATCCGGACTAATGCTACGGAAAGCATTCGTAACCTGCTGGCTCCCTGCCCTGGTATCAGTCCGCTGGATTGCAGCCAGATTCTGCAGGGACTGCCGGTGAGTTTTGATTTTACCCAAGATCAGGGAGGTCTTTCCGAATCCGGGTTTACCATGGTACTGGAGGCTAGTGCTCCCCTGAGCACCCCTAGCGATCCGGACGTACCCGGATACGAGCCAGGTTTGATCAGCCGGGATGCCAGCGGATTGACCATTACCAGTACGAAGGGGATCTTTTTCAGCCAGCCTTCTGGCACTCCTTCGAGTAATAATACCAATTCTCAGGTAAATGCTTTGGGTGTCGGTTTGGATGTGCCAACCGGTACGTTCAGTGTTTCCTCCACCATGATCAATCCCAATTTTGAGGTGAGTGGTTCGAGTCAATCCCAGCAGGCGGGTATCTGGCTGGGTAAAGATGAAGATCATTACGTTAAACTCGTGGTGGTAAAGAATGGAACCACCAACCAACGAAAAATCCAGCTGCAGGTGGAAAACATGGACAATACCACCCAGCAAACGGCATTTCTGGAAATAAACACGGCCAATCTATCTACGGATACCGGCCCGATAACCCTTCGCCTGGAATTTAACCCTGTAGCCAATACGGTACAGGGTTTTTACCGTTTGGGAGCGGGAGAAGAGGTGCTGGTTACAGGTCCCGAGGGAGACATCCGTGCGGTTCCGGCAGCGTATTTTTCAGGGCAGACCTATTCCGGGATATTTACATCCCATCGGAATGCGCCGGAAAACGAACCCATTACAGTCCTTTTTACAGACTTCTCGATTGAGGAGGCACCGGTAGCCGATCCGGATTTAGTGGCCATCCCTTACCGGATGAACGTGGCCGGATTTGACTACACAAAAGATGGAGACTTGTTCTTGCAGGAAAATACCGATTTCCTGGTGGAAACGGAAGAAACGACAGCCTCTCTTAATTCCTATAGCCCATTCGAGGTCAGCGGGGGCCATCAGGACCTTTATTTTCCCAGAAGGTTCGGAGAAAATTTTGGTTATAACTTCCCGATAGCCAACGGACAATATACCGTAAGGGTCCACATGGTCGAGAATTTCCATGAGGGTTCGGGGCTTCGGGTTTTTGATATCCTTATGGAAGGAGAACTGGTTCAGGACGATCTGGATCTTTTTGCCCTGTATGGTAAAGGTGTCTTGGGAATTATTCAAAATGACGTGACGGTTTCGGATGGAGAACTGAATTTACAATTCCTGGCCTCAATCAATAATGCCCTGATCCAGGCCATTGAAATTTTACCGTTGACCGCCAGTTCGGAAAAGGATATTCTTGGTTTTTCCGTAGATGGCCAAATCAGTACAGAAACAGATATGGGAGCGGGCACCATTGAAGTAGTGATGCCTTCGGGAACGGATGTGACGGCTTTATCACCCAGCTTCACCCTATCGAATAACGCAACGGTAACCCCAGCATCCGGCAGTAATCAGAATTTCACCAGTCCGGTTAACTATACGGTCACGGCGGAAGATGGCAGCAGTAAGGACTGGACGGTCACCATTACGGCCCTACCTTCCGATTTTTCCTTTATTGAAAATTTTGATACCTACGGAACAGGCAACCTGCACGAAATAGCTCCTACGCAATGGCTAAAAGAAAACGCAGGAGATGCATCCATTCCGGTTGTAAACGAAGGTTTAAGTGATAATACCAGCCATTACCTGGATTTTTCCCTGGGCAACCATGCCCATGACCTGATTCCCCTTACGGACAACCCCGTAACCCTTACTCCAAACGTTCCCTTCTATTTTGCTACCTATTTTCAGATAGATGGATTCGGAACGGGTTCGGGTGATAGAATACGAACAGCTATTCGGATCGATGAAAACTCCGGTGCTACTCCTTGGGTGCGATTACAAATGGCCAAAGGGGGCAGTACGGGACTGATCGCGCGTGTCGGCCTGGGTGGACCCGCCTCCGATAACGGCACCCAAGAAGTACCCTTTGGTGAAACCATTCAATTTTTGGTGAAAGGAGTCTGGGATGGTGCTAACAGCATTGCCTATGAATGGACACTGGCCCCAACGCTTTCTGAAGGAGCCAATACCTGGACAAGTGCCGGGAGCCAAACTGTTTCCGGAACACCTCAGATTGGGCGGCTGTTTATCAGCTCTGCTTCTACCAATAATGCCAAAGTCGGGCCGGTGCGCTTAAGTACCGATTATGCCCAGGTGGTTACCGAAGACCTGACTGCGGTACCCCTACTTACAGGAAATGATATCACTTCTTTTTCACTAGCTGAACAAGTTGGAGAGGCATCGATTGATACCGAAAATCGTACGGTGTCATTGCTTGTTCCTTTTGGCACCGACCTTACTGCGCTGTCCCCAACCTTCGCTCTTTCTGAAGGGGCTAGCTCCCTGCCTGCCAGTGGAGAAAGCCAGGATTTTACCAGCACCGTAACTTACACGGTTACAGCAGAAGACGGGACGGAAACGGATTGGACCGTATCGGTAACCGAAGAAGCGGAAGTAGCAAAAGGCTTTCAGACCTTTGCCCTTTCAAATGGAATAGGGGAGGTAAACATCAATCAGGTAGATCAGGAGGTAACGATTCTGGTGCCCTTCGGTACCGATGTTGTGGCACTTTCTCCGGAATTTACCATTGACGGCTCAGGGGTTAGCCCTGCTTCAGGAGTGGAACAGGATTTTACTAATCCGGTGGTTTATACGATCACAGGTTCAGATGGATCCAGTGCTGATTGGACGGTATCGGTAACGGTGGCCTCCGGTTTTGCGGCCAATATCAACTTCCAGGACCGCACGACCACTCCTCCTGCCGGTTACCTGGTTGATTACGGAAAACAATTTGGCCATGCTTCCCTGACATTTAATGAAACGGACTACGCTTACGGTTGGAAACTGAAGTCTGACCAAACACCCATTGACGCTTCGGACGAAGCGGCTAATAATTCGAATGGAGTAGGTAGAAACCGAATTGCCAGCAGCTATGCCAGTGCTTCCGATCAGGAAAAACTGGAAGGTACCCTGGTTCATTTTCAAGGGGACAACATTCTGAGCAACACAGGCGGAAATCAGTCCTGGTCGGGCCAGCCGAGAGGTAATGAACTGATCTGGGAGATGGAAGTTCCTAACGGAATCTATGAAGTAACCGTGGGGCTGGGCGATGCCGGTACGGACCTGGATAGCCGGCACAGTGCGACCGTTGAAGGTTACACGGTGGTTCCTGCCTTTGCTCCGGAAGCTGGAGAAAATAGAAACGGGACCGTGATCGTGGAAGTGACAGATGGGTTGCTGACTATCAATGGAATAGGAGGATACAATTCAAAAATAAACTATATTGAACTGGCTGAAAGTTCCGGAACACCGGTATCAGGACAACTTGGTTTTGATCCGGCGCTGGTGAACTCTAGTTTGGCCCCAGGAGCCACTGGTCTATTCAGTAGCACGCTTACGGGTGCCGGTGCAGGCAACATTGGATTGGTGATTGATGACAATATCAATACTGAAGATAAACTTTTAATCGGCAGCAATGATTGGCTAAGTCTACCCGAAACGGCTGCATTGGGATCCATTGATTTCAGTATGGATGCCAGCGCATTGGCGGAGGGAAATTCCCGAACCAATACGATTATTGCCACGGCGCAAGGCTATCAGCCAGCGATACTACAGGCCGGATTATCCGTAGCAACACCACTATCTTCTGAAAAAGCCATCGAAACGTTTGCTCTTCAGGGTGGAATCGGCACAAGCAGCATTGATGCAGAAAATGAAGCGGTAACCATTGAGGTGCCTTTCGGTACGGACGTTACCACATTGACGCCTGAATTCAACATTTCGGGTGCTTCTGTGACTCCGGCTTCGGGTACTACGCAAGATTTTACCAATCCGCTTGTATATACAGTGGTAGCAGCCGACGGAACGGAGTCCGAATGGACGGTGACCGTACTGGTCGAAGCACCTGACCCCTGTTCTCCCTGGAGTTTACTGGATTGTAACGATATTCCCAAAGCCCTTCCATTGCGATTGGAATTTGATGGTACGGAAGGTGGATTGGAAGATGGTAGTGGGGTTGGTACAGGATTTACCATGGTAGATCCTCATTCCGAAGCCCGATTATCGGCTGATTTGCCGGTGACCTATCCGGAAGTTATTGGGTATGAACCCTCTAAAATTTCGATAGGTGGAGGCAACCTGACCCTCACCGCCTCCAAAGGTATTGCCTATCTCAATCCCGGGCAGAGTGGTAATACCAACACCCAGGTAAATAGCCTCGGGGTAGGAATTACCGATCTGTCTCAGCCATTGGTGATAGAAACGCAATTGCTGAACATCAATACAGGAGGAAATTCGGCACAGGCCGGTATTTGGTTCGGTTTGGACGAGGATAATTTCGTGAAACTGAATGTCAATGCGAATAACGTAGAACTACGCAAAGAGCTTAATGCCCTATCAGTAAACGGAGCCGATTCGCCGGATCAGATTCAGGTGGATAATGTCGGCGTTTCAGGCCAGAATGTAACGTTGCGTCTGGTCGTCGATCCAATTGAAATGACCCTTACCGGGTATTATGCCATCGGAGCCGGTGATTTTGTCGAGTTGACTAAGGCCAGCTTGGATGCCATGACCCTGCCTCAGGAATACCTGAACGGCTTGACAGTAGGAGAGGAGACAGGCCTGGCTTTTGCCGGTATTTATTCTTCCTACCGAAACGGAAGCACGGCATTTGATACGGATTTTAGTTATTTCTCTGTTGATCAGGAAACAGCCCCGCTGAGCCTGGATTTCTCCGTTTCCCAGTTGAATTTTTCCGGTGAAGAAGGGACAAGTATTGCAGCTCAGTCTGTGGAATTGACTTCCAGCACTGGAAATCCAACCATCGTTATTTCGGATGATCCGGATTCAGGCGAATGGTTGACACTCCCCATCAATCCTGTTTTGGGAACGCTTGAATTCAGCGTGAAGGAAGATTTAGAACCGGGGACCTATTCCACCATGGTGATGGCGATAGACCAGCCGGATATGGGATATAGCAATGCAGAAATGGAGGTAAGCCTGGTGATCACGGAAGCAGGTGTCGACCCGGGTACACCTGATTTTGAAGCAAACATCAATTTCTCTGATCCTGAAACCCCAGCGCCATCTGGCTATGTGCGAGATGCAGGTGATGCTTATGGAGATCGGGGCAACGGTTTTAGCTATGGCTGGCTAGATGCAGCAGGAAATACCCTTGCTGACCTCACCCTTAACGGCAGAAACCGTGGAGTAGCCGGAGTATCTGTTTTAGAAAATACACTTTCCCACATGCAGTATGGGGATGTTTCAGACAATGCAGCCAATGGTTATTTGCCGGATGCCAAATGGGAAATTGAAGTACCAAATGGTACCTATAATGTAACGGTAGGTGTAGGTGATCCAAATATTGATGGCTCGGTGGACGACACGCCTTCCCATACGATTAATGTGGAAGGCACCAATGCCATCAACGCTTTTGTTCCCGAAGGGGAAACAGGAGCACCTGGCCGATTCACTACCGGTACCGTTCAGGTAGTTGTTGCAGATGGTCGTCTGACCCTGGACCCCGGAACCGGATTCAATACCAAAATTATTTTTGTCCGCATTACTGCCGGAGAAGGAGGCGTACAAACCCCTCGAATCCTAGGGGTGAATCCGGAAGATGGAGCGGTTAACGTATCCGTTACTACCAGTGTTTCCGCTAATAACCTATTCCTACCCAATCCGAATGAAAATGGATTGACTAGTGTAGACAACAGTACCATTACAAACAGTACGGTTAAGTTATTTAAGCAAAGTAATAGCACTCCAATTGGAGCCACCGTCAACGGAACCGGAGGAGGAGATGCCATTAACCTGGTGCCAAGCCTGCCACTGGAAGCAAATACTACCTATGTCTTTGAAGTAGATGGGGTAAAAGATCTTGTTGGTGAAACGTTTGAACCCTTTACTTCTTCCTTTACCACTGGTTCCGGATCGACTGGCGGACCTGGTACCGACCTGGACAATGTTTCCTTTACCAAGCAAGGTGCAGTAGCTTCCGGGGCTAAGTATACCACACTTACCATCGGACCTGACAGCAAATTGTATGGATTGACCATAGGAGGGGATATTCACCGTTGGACCATTAATGCGGACGGAACCCTATCTGGAAAGCAGACGCTTTCTGGCTGGAAAGCCGGGTATGATGGTCGCACGGCAGTAGGTCTGGAATTTGATCCGACTGCTACCGCCGGAAACCTGATTGCCTATGTATCGCACAATTCCGCCGGACTTAGCAGTGCCCCGGATTGGGATGGCAAACTATCCCGATTGACCGGAGCAAATCTGGAAAATGAGGAATTACTGGTAACCAACCTGCCTCGATCTTTGAGAGATCACCTGACAAACAGCATCGCTTTCCGGCCTGGAGAGCCAAATATGCTTTATTTCAATCAGGGTAGTAACAGTGCCGGAGGAGCACCGGATGGTGCCTGGGGTAACCGGGAAGAAAGCCTGCTTTCTGCGGCGACGCTGAAATTGGATTTGACAAAACTTCCTGCCACGCTTCCATTGGACGCGATGACCACCCGGGACCAGTCGGCCATTAATAATGTCGACGTAAATTCACCCACCCTGGATGGCATGTACAATCCTTATTACCTGGATGCCCCTCTTACCTTGTTTGCTACAGGGGTAAGAAATGCCTATGATTTGGTTTGGCATTCCAATGGACAAATGTACGTTCCTACTAATGGAACAGCCGGAGGAAGCAATTCTCCGGCCTCTGTAAGCGGTACCCGCAGGCCGGATGGCAGCATATATGACCATGCTGATGCAAACTATCCGCCAATTGCTGCTTCTAATAATAACAATGTGCAGCGAGACTGGCTGTTCCGAATGAATCCATCCGAAGGGTTAGGCTATTACGGCCATCCCAATCCGTTCAGAGGGGAATTTGTTCTGAATCGTGGAGACGCTGACGTGAATAATTCTGTCTACAATGGCGTGCAGCCCGATGTGAACTACCGGGGTACGGCCTTTGATTTTGAATTTAATAAATCTCCGAACGGTGTCATTGAGTATAAAAGCAATGCTGAAAATGGTAACCTGACCGGAGCCTTATTGGTAGTCCGATACAGCGGTGGTAGTGATATCATTGCCCTGGTTCCCGATGGGCCGAATGGAGACATTTCCACGTTCAAGGAAGGCATACCAGGCTTTACCGGCTTTGGTGATCCGCTGGATTTGATAGAAGATGTTAACACCGGAAATATCTACGTTTCGGATTATGCCAGAAGCGAGATTATGCTTCTTAAGCCTAGTAATCAGGCTGCACCGACACCATCCATTGCGGTGGGTACCGAGGCGGTAGTTGGTGATGCTGTTGTTGGAGAATCTATTTTCGAAGAAGAGATTTTATTATCCAATTTGGGTAATGCACCTCTGGAAGGAATTACGACTACCATAACCGGTACCCATAGCGATCAGTTTACCGTGACCGGACTTCCTACGGTAGTCAATGCCCAAAATTCGGCCTCCTTTACCGTGGAATTTACTCCAGCAAGTACCGGCCCTAAGTTCGCGCTATTGACCATTTCAGGTCAAGGTGCCGATCCGGTGCAGGTAAGCCTGAGTGGATTGGGTAAAATTGGTATTGGCGGAAGCCAAGAACCATCTCTGCAGTGGATTCTGGATACCCAATTGGGTCAAGGATTGATTGACGTGGGGGATACCGAACCCGCTACCAACCTGATCAATTTACCTGCCGGAAGCTCGTATAACAACCTGCTTGGAGACGAGCTGGATATTCAGTACTTCCAGCGGGCTACCGATGCACCGGTGGAATTAGAAGTATTGGGCGTTTATGGTCCGCAAAGCAGCAATCCAATTGTAGGTTTCGGCTGGTACAACAGTACGGATGGTGGGTCTACTCAGGAATTGTTCACGGTACAGAATACCATTTCCGGAAACGGACAGACGCTGAATCCGGTTATCAACGGCGACACTTCGTTTGATCCCGGAACCGGAAGTTTCGGTTTCTACAACCGTTGGCCATTCTTCGAAAATCGATTCCTGTACAGTGAAGATGCCCTGAATACGTTCAGCGGAGCCATTCCTCACCATATCAGGGTATATGCCCTGCCCGGGGAAGCAAACGCTTACATCATAGCCACGGAAGAACACGTAAGTGGATTTGATTATCAGGACATTGTGCTCATTGCGAGAAACGTGAGGCCATTTGATGGAGAAACTACAGGATGCTCGCCTATAAGCTTGCTGGATTGTGACGAGCTGGAAGTTGGCTTACCATTTAGTCTGCAGTTTAGCGGAGACGAAGGTGGATTGGGCAGTACCGGCTTTACCATGGCAGACAACCCTTCTGCCCGT